>DASWNB010000114.1:0-6342 GCA_036399455.1 Flavisolibacter sp.
CCGTACCGGCTACGATAAATCCGCCATCGGGAGTGGCCCTGGCGTCGAGGATGATCTCTATTTCTCCATTGGACTGAAGGATCTTTGTAGTTCTTATGGCGGGAGCCTGCGCCCAGGATGCAGACACAATAAGGCCGGACAAAATTGCCAGAAAAGCTTTGAACATAAACAGAAGTTTTGGATGGTGGACAACAGAATAATTGAAATCATTGTGCTTCGTTAACACGAAGACAGGCACGCAGGCTTTTCAGAAGAAGGACAGGCAGGGTTAAAGATAAGGGAAAAGCAAAAAGGCAGGGACCGCTTAATTACAGTCCCCGCCTTCTACCTTCCACCTTCCACCTCCACCCCTCATTGAAGTACTACCCTCGAACTCAGGCGTTCCGCTCCGTTAATGAGCTGAAGCGTGTAGGTGCCGGGCAGGAACCTTTCGAGGCCGCCGAGGGAAAGTATGTTGTTGCCTTTTTCAATGTCGCAACTGCGGCGGAGTACCAGGCGGCCGGAGGCATCTACGAGTTGAAGCTCTATCCTGGCTTTTGCAGGGCTCATGAAGGAAACAAAAGCTCTTCCTTTAACAGGATTGGGATACACCAGCAACTGGCTGCCCACACCCTGTTCGCGGAATACCAGCACCTGGCTGAAACTGGTCTTACCGTCTAACTCCACCATCTTCAGGCGGTAGTACGCCACCGGGGCGGAAAGCTGGGAAAGGTCATCACTGAAATTATATGAAGAAGCAGAACCTGTGGAGTTGAGGATGCCGATGGTGGCATAATCACGTCCGTTCAGGCTGCGCTGCACTTCGAATTTGTCCAGTGAGGCTGCGTCTTCTGTTTTCCAGTTCAGGTCCGCCTTGCGGCCGTTCATCCTTCCGCTGAATTCAACCAGCACCACGGGCAGCACGGTGAGGTCGTCACGTACTTCGGTGGAAGCATCGTTGGTAAGCACCGGCAGGTTAAAGTCGAAGTAGATGGAAGCCTTGTTGTGAATGACCTCGTTTACTGCTACGGTGCTCTTTGGACGGAGGCGGTAAACGATATAGCCGTGGCTGGCCGGTTCGTTCACGTTGCTGTCCGGCAGGTTGATGTCGTTAAAGGTCCAGACCAGTTTATTACCGCCATCAATGGACATCCTGTAGCTGTGGCTGGCAGCGATCATCTGAAGAGTGTTCCAGTCGAGGCGGGAGTCGAGCGTATCACGAACCACTACGTTAAAGGCGGTGTCTGTACCCGTATTCTGGAAGCGAATTACGTACTCCAGGTATTCCCCTTTGGTGATAAAGGAGGAAGGTACGCGGCCGCCATTTCGTTCGGTCTTGTCGTTGGGGTCGTAGGAGCCTATCACTATTTGCTTCAGCAAGGCAGTATCATCGTTGGGTGTCTCATCTCCCGCTACGGGTGTGATGATGGCCAGGAAGGTAAGCGTGTCGCCAATATTCACGGCAGGCGGCGCAGGCACCTGGAACCGGAGCAGGATGGAGGCCGTATCCTGCGGCGCCAGGGCGGAATAACTCCACCTGAGGGTATCGCCGCTGGCAGAACTGTTCACGGGAGCGGCAGAAATAAGAGTTACACGGCCGTCTTTCTTCAACAGCACCTCTCCCGCCGGTATAGTAGTGGTTCCCACATTCTTGTAGAAGATGCGGTAACTGGCGGTAAAGCCGGGCCGGGCCGGCGTGATGGCCACCATGCTTACCCGGAGGTCCTGCCTGCCGGGTATGGGCTGCACGGCAAAGCTTACCGAGTCCTCGTTGAAGTAGCTGCTGAAAGATGACGCAGCCGATGCGGGCATTATGTTGTAATAAGGACGGTTAGCTTGAACGGTGGTGACATACGAGCCCGTATCCACCTCGTTGATGAAAAAGCCGTTGTAAGGCCGGGAAGTCCTGGAATGCCCCGTCCTTTCGGAACGTATCGCGGCGTCGGAAAACCAATCCTCGTTGCTGTCTTTTACCCCGTTGAGATTCTCGTCAAGAAAGAGGGTTCCCTTTATTTTGTTGGTAGGATTCAGGTGTATCACCCAGGCATCGTCCCAACCGCGGGGATCGTCAAGATCGCCGTCACTTGAGCTTGTTTGCCCTGTGAGGATGTAGCTGTTATCGCCGGTCTTCTGTAGGTGGGTCAAGGCATCTATGCCGGTGCCGCCCAGCGCCTTCTGCCATTTAAGGTTGCCGCTGTAATCCACCTTCAGCACCCAGGCGTCGTTAGCCGAATCGGAAGGATGGCTCGGCGGCTGGTGGTAGCCCGTTACATCGCCGTTGAGCGAACTAGTGGTTGCAGCCAGCACATACGAACGGCCGGAGGTATCATTCAACACCATCTGCAATTGTTCCGTCCTGCTGCCTCCAAAGCATTTGCTCCAGAGAGGGGTGCCGGAGGTGTTCAGCCGCATCAGCAGCACATCGTTGGAGCCGTGGGTAGTTACCGCGTCCCTGTCGCCGGAGTTAGTGGTCATCGACGCCAGGTAGTTCCCATCGGCATCTTTTATCAGTTCTATGGGGCTTTCGTTGAAGAAGCCGCCGATACATCTTTGCCAGTTGAGGGTTCCATTGGCGTAAGATACATCCACCACCCATACGTCCGTGGAAAAAACACTGCCCGCGTATCCTGACACATCACCATCGTTGGAGTTGGTGTTTGCCAGCACCACCAGGCTGTTGCCGCTGCTGGAAAGGACGCAGTGGAAGCCGGTTTCCTGTTGTGTGCCGCCGTAAGCCTTCTGCCAGAGGATGTTCCCGGAGCCGTCAAGCTTTACCACCCAAAGATCGTTGCCGCCGTGCTGGTTGGTTACGTCGCCATTGGTGGAAGCGGTGGAGCCGGTCATTACATAACTCCCATCGGCCATAGCCATAATGGCGCGTGGCCGCTCCGAACCGGTACCACCCAGGCATTTCTGCCATTCAATGGCGCCCGAGCTGCTTAGTTTCACCACCCAAACGTCTTCTCCGCCATGGTTGCCGCTCACATCAAAATTGTTGGAGCTGGTGAACCCGGTAAGGATAAAACCGTTGTCGAGGCTCTTATCAGCATTCCTGAGTTCATCCGCCGCCGTTCCGCCCAGGGCCTTGCTCCACAGCAGGTTGCCGGAAGCATCGATACGGAAAACCCAGATATCGCCATGGCCCCGCGGGTCTGTTATATCGCCGTTGACGGAGTTGGTGATGCCCATGATGGCGGCGCCGCCATCGGGCAGGTAGATCATTTTGCGAACGAATTCGTTCCCCGAGCCGCCAAAGGCTTTCTGCCATTGGATGGCGCCGGAAGAAGTCATTTTCACTATCCATATATCGCTGCCGCCGTGGTGGCCCGATACGTCGCCATTGGCGGAAGAAGTTTCGCTTGCGATAAGAAAGCCGCCGTCGGCGGTGGGTGTTACTATACGTCCGGCATCAACGGAAGTTCCGCCTATAGGCCTGGACCATTTAATACCGGGAGCCTGAGCGTACAGGAGAAGGCTGGCAAAGCAGCCCAGCAGCGTGGTGTAAAATTTTCTCATAAAGCAGGTTGCGATTACAAGATAATAAAATAAAGTTCGGGGGAAAGGCATTGTGAGAGACTAACCACCGGATGCGACAAGAAGACATTTACCTGTTTCTTTAGCGGAGCCTCCGGGGATCTAAGAAAAGATTTAACCGCAAAGACGCAAAGGAGCGCAAAGGCATTTCGCGCAAAGGAAAGGCAAAGAAATGGTCGCCTGAACCGCACTCTTTCTCTTTCTGTTTCTGTTTCTGTTTCTGTTTCTTTCAGTGTTCCGGCGCCTCCATGGCTACTATCCAGCGAAGAACGCAAAGAAGGGTCGCAGGCTCCCAAAAATCTAAAGGCCGTCAGGCCTTCTTTACGCTCTTCTCAGGTTTATAACTTCGGAGGCGCCGGAACACTAAAAGAAACAGAAAGAGAAACAGAAAGAGTGCGGTTCAGGCGACCATTTCTTTGCGTCCTTCGCGTCTTTGCGGTTAAATCAATTCCCCCCGGACGTGGCTCCCCAATAAAAAAAAGTCCCGCACTGCTGCGGGACTCTATATGGTTTATCAGGTTAAATCGTGATTACTCAGCACTCACTTTGCCTTTGCTCTTGGCAATCACCTCTTCGGCGATGTTGTTGGGAGCAGGTGCGTAGTGAGAGAATTCCATCGTAGAAGATGCACGGCCGGAGGACAGTGAGCGGAGCTGGGTTACATAACCAAACATTTCGCTCAGGGGAACCTTGGCCTTGATCACCTGGGCGCCTGCGCGGGTGTCCATGCCTTCCAGCATGCCACGGCGGCGGTTCAGGTCACCTGTTACATCACCCATGTACTGGTCGGGGGTGATCACTTCCACGCGCATGATGGGTTCCAGCAGTACGGGCTTGGCCTTGCGGGCAGCCTCGCGGAAGCCGGACTTAGCACAAAGTTCGAAGGACATGGAGTCGGAGTCCACCTGGTGGAACGAACCGTCGAATATGCGCACCTTCATGTTGTCTACAGGATAGCTGGCTAGAACACCGGTATCCATAGAATTCTCAAAGCCTTTCTGGATGGCGGGGATGAATTCGCGGGGGATGGAGCCACCGAAGATGTCGTTCACAAACTGGAACTTCTTGTCGGCATTCTCTTTTTTCCACTCTTCGTCCACGGGACCGAGGTTGAACTGGATGTCGGCGAACTTACCGCGGCCACCGGTTTGCTTTTTCAGCACTTCCCTGTGTTCAACAGTAATATTGAATGCTTCTTTATAGGCAACCTGGGGAGCGCCCTGGTTTACTTCTACCTTGAATTCGCGGCGCATACGGTCAACGATGATCTCGAGGTGCAGCTCACCCATTCCGCGGAGGATGGTCTGGCCGGTCTCTTCATCGGTGTTTACGCGCAGCGTGGGATCTTCTTCCACCAGCTTGGCGATGGCCATACCCATTTTGTCAACGTCGGCCTGTGTTTTAGGCTCAACGGCAACGGCGATAACAGGCTCGGGGATGAACATGTTCTCAAGAACGATGGGATGATCTTCATCGCAAAGGGTATCACCGGTCTTGATCTCCTTGAAACCAACGGCGGCGCCGATGTCACCGGCTTCGATGAAGTCGATGGGGTTTTGCTTGTTGGCGAACATTTTCATGATCCTGGAGATACGCTCTTTCTTGCCGCTTCTTACGTTCAGCACGTAGGAACCTGCATCCAGGTGTCCGGAGTAGGCGCGGAAGAAGGCCAGGCGTCCTACGAAGGGGTCGGTCATGATCTTGAAAGCGAGGGCCGCGAAAGGCTCTTTGGGGTCGGGCTTGCGGGAGATTTCCTCCCCGGTATTGGGATCGATGCCTTTGATATCCTCGAGGTCCATGGGAGAAGGCAGGTAGCGGCAAACGGCATCAAGTGCAGTTTGTACGCCCTTGTTCTTGAACGAGGAACCGCACATCATGGGAACGATGCTCAGGTCGATGGTAGCCTTGCGGATAGCTTCGTGTACCTCGGTATCGGTGATGGTGTCGGGATTATCGAAGAACTTCTCCATCAGGTTGTCGTCGTATTCGGCAACAGCCTCGATCAGTTGGGCTCTCCAGTATTCCACTTCTTCCATCATGTCATCGGGCACGGGGATTTCGTCGAAGGTCATGCCTTCGGTTTCCATGTGCCAAACGATGCCTTTCATGGTGATGAGGTCCACAACCCCCTTGAAGTCGTCTTCAGCGCCGATGGGGAGCTGCAGGGGAACGGCTTTAGCGCCCAGCATTTCACGCACCTGGTTAACCACCATGAGGAAGTCGGCACCGGAGCGGTCCATTTTGTTTACGAAGCCGATACGGGGTACGCGGTAGCGGTTAGCCTGGCGCCAAACGGTTTCAGACTGGGGCTCCACGCCGTCCACGGCAGAGAACAACGCAATAAGGCCGTCCAGAACGCGCATGGAACGTTCCACCTCCACGGTGAAGTCCACGTGTCCCGGAGTATCGATGATGTTGAAATAATATTTTTTTGTGTTGGCGTCGGCCTTACCCTTGTCTGTAGGGAAGTTCCACTGGCAGCTTACAGCAGCGGAGGTAATGGTGATACCCCTTTCCTTCTCCTGTTCCATCCAGTCGGTGGTAGCGGCGCCATCGTGCACCTCACCTATTTTGTGGATCATACCGGTATAGCGCAAGATACGCTCGGTTGTGGTGGTTTTACCGGCGTCGATATGCGCGGCAATACCAAAATTGCGTTGAAATCTCAAGTCTGCCATGATTATAAAAATTGAATATTGATCGTTTTTTGTAAATCCCGGACCGTCAGCCTTGTGCTGGTTCGAGCCTTTTTACCTGCCTTCACCGGTTTAGAGGTTACGGGCGGGCGGCTGAAGATTCGTGATTTTGAGGGTGCAAAGGTAAGGAAAT
>DASWNB010000115.1:0-5235 GCA_036399455.1 Flavisolibacter sp.
AGACGTGGCTGTTGCTTCAATCAGCGTTCCAAATTAGGGAAAATTGACATATTGGCAGGAAGGCAGAAGGGAGAGGGCCAAAGGTAGAAGGTAAAAGGTAGAAACTCTTGGAGGAGTGCGTCTTTATAGGGGCGCATGGCCGTTTAGGAAGAAAATATTCAATATTCAATGTCCAATGCTCAATTTTCAGGTGATCCCAATTCAGCAACGTACTTGAAAATTGAGCATTGAATATTGAAGATTACCCTTGGAGCGGCCATATGCCCTGCAGGACTGACTGCTTCAAACGCCCTTTACCTTTTACCTAATTACCTCCTCCCTCATAAAACACCAGCCTTCCTTCACTTGTGATTCCTTCCACTGTTACAAGTGGCTGGGCCTTGTTGATGTTGTAAAAAGAGGTTGATAGTTTTTGCTCCTCGGTGTCAATGAGGAGGTAGGGGTTCCAATAGAAGGTAAAAGCGTACAGGCTGGGGTCTTTGGTGCCTGCGTCCGGAAGGATGAAGTCCCGGGTGGGAGTGTAGCCCGCTATTTTGAGGGATTTGAGTATGTCTATGCCTTTGGGAATGCGGTCTTCAAACTTACGGGTGTAGACGGCTAGGGCGGGCCTCCTGCTTTCGGCGCCTACGAAGCCGCCAGCCCATACCTTTACTATGGCCACTTCATCGATGCGGAGGCTCTTCAGCACGTCTACGGTGGTAAGGGCTTCATCCAGGAAATAAGCGTATTCAACAACCTTGGTCAGGGATGTCCTGGATGTAATGCTATAGTCGCTTATCTGGAAGCGCTGGTTGGAGAAGCGTTTTAAATAATCCCACACCCAGCCGCTGGGCGGGGGATCGGAAAGAAAGTTCATGATGCGGGTGCCCTGAGTCTTGAAAAGGCCGGTAAAATAGCGTTCCTCGGATTCGGCCTTTACCTCTCTCCAGGTGCGTGTCGCAGATACCACTACTTCGGAAAGCATGTTGCTGCTGTCCTCCTGGAAAGGATTATAGCGCTTTTCAACCAATTGGCCCGGATGCCCCGCAGGTACACGTCCTACCGGCAGGAAATATTCCCGGAAGTTCCATTGGCTTTCGGTTCCTCCCATAGGGTCGGAAAGCGAATGCGAGGTAAGGCTAACATCGGCCCTCTTGCCCCGGAATTTGACGGAGTTGAGCTGGTAAAGCATGGAGGCTGAGTCGGTAAAGATCAGCCCTGTAAGCGTGAATTTTCCCTGCTTGTCCACCGGCACCATAAAGATGTTCTGGGCAGAATCGGCGGTACGCATGATCACGTTCAGCCCGGCGTCATCGGGCAGGCCTTTTTTGCTGGCCGGGTCAACTATGCCTTCTATGCGGATGTAATTGGAATCGTTCTCCAGCTTTTGGCCGGGCAACCCGTGACGGATGTCTGCCCATAAGGGTTTGGCGATCTTTTGCGTGGCCAGGATGGAGTTGAGCAGGTCGGCATCGGCTTTGGCCGGATCGGTGATCAGCCCACGTGCAAAGGAAAGAGGCTCCTGGAGATGGGAGGAAAAGAGAAAGCGGTTGATGATGTTCTCTTTCCTGTAAGGCGTTTGAATGCTGTTGCTCCTGTCGCTCATCTGCATGGACACCGTGCCTTCTACTTTTTCCGGGAATTGCAATGTGAAGCGGCCCTGCACATCGCCTTCGGTTTTTGCCTGGCCGTAGAGTGTGGCTTCAGGATTGGGTGAGAATACAAAGCGTTCGGCAAGTGCTTCACCTTTTTCATCCAGCAGCACCAGGCGGAGCACGCCTGAGGGCATCTGTGCGGTGCGGAGCATGAGCTTTGCCGTATTGTTCTGGAGCTTTACGTCCTGCTCCATCAGGATATTATACTCGTACTCGGCCACCAGCGACAGCTTTTTTGCAGCATGACCCGGTGTGGCGGATACGGTAACCAGGTAATCCTTGTTCTCCCTGGTGATGTTCATTCCTATGCCCGATGCTTCCGCAGGGGCAAGAGGCGTCGTGTATTTGCGTCCGCCGATGACAGCCTCCACCCGGTATTGCTTTCCCTGCCGGGGCGTATAAGCTATCGTACCCACTCCGGCAGCGTTGGTGGAGAAGCGGGCCAGGACAGCATCGGATTCGTCCAGCAACTGGGCTTCTGCCTTAAGGGGTTGATAATATTGGTCCAGCACCGAAACAAAGACCTGGTTCTCTATTCCGCTCACAGGCTTGCTGTTGCCGTAGTGAACACGGATGCCGGGCTTTGCCTCGTAAGAGGTGAGTGCGGCCTTCTGCCTGGATGTGGCATTGAGCACCAGCAGGGGCATGACATAGCCGAAGCGTTCTGTTTCCTTAGCGGAGGTATTGGTATAGGCGGTAAGAAAATAGCGTCCTTCCTGGAGGCTGCCGGGCAGGCGGATGGTGCCTACCGCTGTTCCTGCAATAACAGGGAACACAGCTTTTTGCAGCACGCCGCTGTCAGAACTCAACTGCACATAAAAGCTGGAGCTGTACGTAGAGGGATAAAGGCCGGACATGATATATGCCTTGAAATAAACCGTTTCGCCTGCGATGTAAGCATCACGGTCGGCATGGATGTAGATCTTTTCATCGGCGGTCTTGCCGGCGGCTTCTTCCAGCCACTTTTTTGTTTGGGCCATTGCCATTACCGGCAGCAGCAGGAGTAATAGTAAAGTTCTTCTCATAAGCCTGATAAGGGCAAAAGATACACACACTGGCCTGATACCCAATGAGGAACTTGTTAGAATTTTATTAAAGGCAGAAGATTAGAGAAGTGGCGGGTTATTAGCTGCGGGCTGGTGCACGTACAGTCTATTTGCTGATGGGTTCCAAACAAAGATTGAAGGTTTTACCGCCAGGACGCCAGGACGCGAGGAATAGTCCATCAAAGCGCTTCTGCGTGTTCTTTCCTGGCGCCCTGGCGTCCTGGCGGTTATATTCCAATCATTAATTTATTAACTTATGTCAGTAGTATGTACGTGCAGCAACTCACAGCCCGCAGCTAATAACTCGCAGCTCCAAACTTGGCATAGCCTTCGTATGCTATATCCCGGATTAAATCTACAGGATATGACAACAGTACAAATGACAGAAGCGGATTTCAAGGAGAAGATTTTTGACTACGAAACGGAGAGTGAGTGGAAATACAAGGGGAGCGTGCCCGCCATTATTGATTTTTATGCGGACTGGTGCGGGCCCTGCAAAGCCGTGGCCCCTGTGCTGGAAGAGCTTGCTGCAGAGTACGACGGCCGGCTGGTGATCTATAAAATTGATACGGACAAGGAACAGCAGTTGTCCGGCATGTTTGGCATACAAAGCATTCCCACCTTCCTGTTCATCCCCATGGAAGGCACACCCATGATGCAAAGGGGAGCCCTGCCCAAGAAAGCTTTTGAGCAGGTGATCGAAGAAAAGTTGCTGGCGAACGCACTTTAAGGCTGTCCGCCGGCATCGCGGTCCGTCTGCTCCCTGCGCTGTTTCAATGCGTCAAGTGTCTGGTTTTCCGAATCCAGGTTCATGTGCTGCGATTTTTCCAGTTGCTGTTCCAGCGGGTCCCTGCATGAATCAAGCCCCTGTTCAACATTCTGTACGTCCTTAGGCTTGCGGCCGCTATGATCCAATCCGCCGCTGTGCGGGTTTCTTTCGTCTGTCATGACTAATTATTTTACCTGTGCAATATGGTTATTGGTCTTCGTTTCTGCCTGCGGAAAGGCCTTTCTGCCATTCCTTGCGCCGCTCCTCTACAAAGCGGTCATGTTCCTGGCTGCCCCGGTTGTTGTTGTTATCTTCCTCGTCCAGGAAGTTGATATGCTTTTCCCTGTTGGCCTCGGAAGGTATGTCCAGGTGCGGGTCCACATCCTGTGGCTTCTGCTGTTCGTTTCTATCCTTCATATGGGTGTTTTATAGTGTTACACGAATTTGATGCCAAGGAGATGACCGATGAGGGACCACCGATGACCGGGGAGAGAGCTGCGAGCTGCGGAAGAGGCTGCAAACAGAACCAGGTACACAGGGCTTGCGCGAAAAAGAAGCCTTATGCCTTAACTCCAACCTGAACCCCGGCTTAAGACTTACGACTTCCGGCTAAAAAAAGCATCTCTCTCCCCTAAACGACCCTCTGGACGTTGACAGTGGACTACTCGTATTTCTACGATTGCGGCATTTAAATAATATCTCATGCTTTACGCACGCCGGGTTTCCGGCCGCTATACCAACTATGCTGCAGAACAAAGAACCTGGCAACCCTGCGCAGCAGGGTGGACCGTCCGGGCAAACCAAAACGAAATCTAATGCTCTTGAAGCGCCGTCCATCACCCTGCCCAAAGGCGGGGGAGCCATTAGGGGCATCGATGAGAAATTTACAGTGAATGCCTCCAACGGCTCATCTGCCTTCTCCATACCGCTTCCCTTCACTTCCGCAAGGGCCATGACACCTTCCCTGAGCCTGGGCTACAATTCGGGCAGCGGCAATGGCATCTTTGGCTTGGGATGGTCCCTGGGAAATTCTTCCATACGGCGCAAGACCGACACGGGGCTTCCTCAATATGCCGATGCTTCCGGCTCCGACACCTTCTTGCTTTCAGGAAGCGAAGACCTGGTTCCGGAACTGAAAAAGGACAGCAACGGCGGGCTGCTTAAAGATTCTTCCGGCAACTATATCATAAATGAAAAAGATTCCGCCGACGGGCAGTATACCATCCGCTTCTTCAGGCCGCGCATAGAAGCCGGCTTTGCCCGCATAGAACGGTGGACGCACAAGAAGAACGCTGAAACCCGCTGGCGCCTGATCTCCCGCGACAACGTGACCTCCCTCTATGGATGGAGCAGCAACTCACGGCTGGCCGATCCTGCCAACCCGCACCGCGTGTTTGAATGGCTGCCCGAATTTTCATTTGATGATAAAGGCAACTGCATCCGCTACCAGTACAAGCCGGAAGACAAGTCCGGTTTCGACCCATTGCTGCTCCACAACAGGAATCGCTTCCGCGATGATGATATCACCTATGCCAACATCTACCCTGAAAAGATCTTCTACGGCAATAAAAAGCCGTATGGTCAATTCAACGATCCTTATCCCGCCGAAGGCGATTTCATGTTCCAGGCTGTCTTCGACTATGGCGAGTACGGCATGAACGCACCTTTTGCGAAATCACGCGACTGGACTTTCCGCACCGATGCTTTTTCCACGTACAACGCGGGCTTCGAGGTGCGTACCACCCGCCTGTGCCGCAGGGTGCTGTTCCTTCATTTCTTTCCCGAG
>DASWNB010000116.1:0-2643 GCA_036399455.1 Flavisolibacter sp.
AGCATTGAAGATTGAATATGCTCTTAACGGTTATCGGTTATCCCTTAACGGCCCTCACTGGTCGTCTCTTCTCCTCTGCCTGCGGCGGTCACGATGCTTGAGGATGGGCACTTTGTTCTCGCTGCCCTTGAGGAGGCGGCCGATGTTCTTCTGGTGTGTAAGGAGCACCAGGAGGGCTACGGTGATGGCAAATACACGGTAGAGCTTTTCGGGTTCATTGAAGATAACAAGGATGAATACGGGAAACGCTACGCTGGCCAGTATGGAGCTAAGCGATACCCAGCGGGTGAGGTACAGCACCAGGATAAACACGCCCACGCAGCAAAGCGCAACGTTCGGCTGGATGCCCAGCACCATTCCAAACAGTGTAGCCACGCCCTTGCCGCCGCGGAAATCTGCCCACAGGGGGAAGATGTGCCCCAGCACGGCGGAAAGTCCCAGTCCAAGCTGGAGGTTCACCAGGTAAATATCGTTGTTGTCAAAAGAGTCAGGAAGGAGGAAAGCGAGCTTGACGGCTACAATGGCCTTGAGCATATCCACGATCATCACAATGGTTCCCCACTTGGGACCGAGCACCCGGTAGGTATTGGTGGCGCCCGAGTTGCCGCTGCCATATTCCCTGATGTCAATGTCAAAAAAAGCCTTGCTCACCCATACTGCCGTTGGAATACTTCCGATCAAATAAGCTACAATAATCAGGAAAAGTTCACTCATGTTTTCGTTGGTTGAAGTGGCACAAAAGTAAAAAAAATTGGGCCAGGAATGATGTTAATTTAACCTTTGCATCATCAATCCTTAACAAAGAGTAAGAATAACCAATTATTAAGTTCTTCTTTACGTAAAACCTTCAGGGAGTTTTCCTCTGCAGAGACTGTTATCTCTTTTTCATTCTCCGGCAACAGGCCGCTCATCAGCACACTTCCCCCCTGCGCCATTGCATAAGACAGTTGCCTCATGTTATCCAGCAGCACGTTGCGGTTGATGTTGGCCAGCATGATATCGAACTGCCGGTCCTGTGGTATGATTGAGCTTTTCCGGATGCTGATGCGGCTGCAGTTGTTGCCTGCTATATTCTCCGCCGCGTTCTCCATGCTCCAGTCGTCCACGTCGATGGCTTCCACCGAGGCAGCGCCGAGCTTCTCGGCCAGTATGGCCAGCACACCCGTGCCCGTACCAAAGTCAAACACGGTTTTGTTCCTGAAGTCCACCGCGTTCATTGCCCGCATCATCATATAAGTAGTAGCGTGGTGGCCCGTGCCGAAACTCATCTTGGGTGTGATCACTATCTCATGCTGCACATGGAGGATGGGTTCGTGGAAGTGTGCCCGCACGGCGCAGAAATCGTCCACCACTACCGGGCTGAAGTTGCTTTCCCATACCGCGTTCCAGTTCTGCTCCTCCACCACTTCAGTGCTGTAGGGCTGCATGCCTATGAGCTTTTCTACCTCCTCCCTGTTAAAGTTCTCTGCATTGAAGTAAGCGATCAGCTCCTGCCCTGTCTGTTCGAAGCCTTCGGGCTGAAGGTCGTACAGGAGGCCGATCAGCTCTTCCTGGCGCTCTTCAGTAGCTTGTATGGTAAACCTGATGTGCTGCATATGGTGAATGGTGAATGGTGAATGAGGGGATCGGGAATCGTCAATCGTGAATCGTGAATGGGTGGATGAAGAGTTGGGTTTATCATCAACTATTCACGATTGACGATTGACGATTCCCGATTGACGATTCCCGATTTAAAAAGAAAAGGCTGCCTTTCGACAGCCTTTGATTATGTGGGAAAAGCTTATTCCTGTTCGCCGGGGTCGCCGGAGCCCTGCTGGGGCTTTTCGGGGTTTTCCTGGGACTGCTGTTGGGGGCGGTTGCCGTTATCCCTCCTGTAGCCTCCGTTACCACCATCCCTGTCTCTCCTGTCGCCACGGCCTTCGGAGCGCCTGTCGTCGCGGCGGTCGCCACGATCGCCACGGTCGTTCCTATCACCCCTGTCGCTTCTTTCGCGGCGCTCTTCCTGCATGCCTTCGGGTTTGGGCAGCAGTACCTTGCGGGAAAGCTTGAATTTGCCGGTCTTGGGATCGGTGCCGGTGAGCTTCACCTTTACCTTGTCGCCTTCGTTCAGCACGCCTTCAAGCGTTTCAAGACGCTTCCAGCTTACTTCAGAAATGTGGAGCAGTCCCTGCTTGCCGGGGAGGAATTCCACGAAAGCGCCGTAAGGCATGATGGATTTCACGGTAGCCTCGTATTCGTCGCCCTCTACGGGAACGGCCACGATGCCCTTGATCCAGTTGTAAGCCCTCTCTACGTTCTCCTTTACGGAGCCGAAGATGGCCACTTCGCCCTGGTTGTTTATTTCCTCGATATTGATGGTTGTGCTTGTCTCTCTCTGGATCTCCTGGATGATCTTTCCGCCCGGCCCGATAACAGCGCCGATGAACTCGCGGTCGATGAACATCTTCACGGTGCGGGGTGCATGCGGTTTTACATCGCTTCTTGCTTCGGGAATGCATTTGTACATGGCGTCCAGGATGTGCAGCCTTGCGCGGCGGGCCTGCTCCAGGGCCTGGCTCATTACTTCCATGGAAAGTCCATCCACCTTGATATCCATCTGGATACCGCAAATGCCTTCGCGGGTGCCGGTTACTTTAAAGTCCA
>DASWNB010000117.1:0-3884 GCA_036399455.1 Flavisolibacter sp.
TCGGCGGCCTCGTAGCCTTTGAGGTCGTCCACTATCACTATGGCTATCTGGCTGGAGGTACTGTCGTTGTAAGTCACCAGCTTTCTTTCCAGCGCGGTTTGCTGGTCGGGCGTGAGCATGCCGGCGAAATCGTTCACCAGCTTGGGAGGATTGGGTCTGGGGGGAATAGCTTTTTCGATTTGCGCAAAAGCGCCAATCCACACCAGGAGGCCTATGAGTAGTGCTAGTTTCTTCATCTTTTACCTGCCGAAGACGATCTCGTCCGGCAATTCGTTTTTATCCGTATCCCTGTCGTATGGAAAATGCTGGTGAAGCGCTTCGCCTATGTCGTTGATGCACTGGCAGATGCCGTCGGCCAGGTGCTGCTGGCGGAAATGGACGAGCATTTTTTTCACTTCTTCCTCCCAGTACTGCTGGCCCACCTTCTTATGAATGCCTTCATCGCCCAGGACGGCCGCCTGGTGGTCGTCCACGGCCACGTACACAAGGGTTCCGTTGCGGTCCTGTGTTTTATCCATCCCCATGTTCAGGAAGATCTCCTTTGCCCTGTCGGTGGCATCCATGTACTTGCACCGGCTTTCGATGAACAGGCGTACTTCGCCGCTGGTGCGCTGCTCCGCCTGGCGGATGGCTTCCAGCAACTGCTCCTTTTCTTCGGCAGTAAAAAACTCCTTTTTCTTTTTCCAGGGGAATAGTTTCACTTTATCTCCTTGTTGTATCAAAACTTACGGAAGGCTTGGGCTGCTCGAAATTGACTTTGGGTGCGTTCTGAGAACCCGGGTCGGCTTCGAAGGGAGGACGGGTGCCGAAGCCCATCATTCCGGCGAATATGTTGGTGGGGAAGGTCCGCACCTTTGTATTGTACACGTTCACCGTTTCGTTGAAGCGGTCCCTTTCGGTAGCGATGCGGTTCTCGGTGCCTTCCAGTTGCCTTTGCAGGTCGCGGAAAGCATCGTTGGCCCTGAGGGTGGGATATTGCTCCACGGTTACCAGCAGGCGGCTAAGGGCGCCGGAAAGCTGGGTTTGAGCCTGCTGGAACTGCTGGATATTTTCAGGAGTAAGGTTCTCGGGGTTGATCTGCATGGAAGTGGCCCTGGCCCTTGCATTGATCACGTCGTTCAGCGTTCCCCGCTCAAAGCCGGCTTCGCCCTTTACGGTTTCCACCAGGTTGGGTATCAGGTCGGCCCTGCGCTGGTATTGGGTCTGAACCTTGGCCCAGGCTGTTTTTACGTTCTGATCTTCCTTGACCAGGCTATTGTATCCGCTGCATCCCCAGAAAAACAGAATGACCAGAATTCCCAGGATGATGAGTACAGGTAATGAACGACCTCTCATTTGATTTGCTTTTTTAGTTTGTTATTAAAATTAGCATTCGTTACGCTAATATGCCATGAGCCCAGCAATTTATATTCCAAGCATGTAAAGGGGACAAAATGGCGGGAATAGAGGGAAGTGCGAGTGATTAGCTGCGAGCTGTGAGCCTGTTCTGCACGGGCTACGCCCATCTGCTTCATCATCCTGAAGAATGGAGAGATTAACCGAAAAGGCGCACTTGTCCCGCAGCAGGCGGGAAAGGCGCGAAGAAAACAGGTATCTATATACCCATTTATTTTTCCCTAGCGTCCTAGCGTCCTGGCGGTTAATCTAAAAATCTCTTAAAAAGAAGCGATGGCAAAGGGTCGTAGCCCTTACGTGAACAAAGCTCGGAGCTAACAGCTCGCAGCTTCCTCAACTATTGCCGTTGCAATCTCGCTTCAGCCTGTACTGTGTTGGTGGTGGTAACGTTGAACCCCTGGACCACCTGGGATTGAGTGGTGCTGGCGGTGGTGGTCATGAAGAGCTTGTCGCCTTCGATCCTGAACTTCATGCCGCCGGGGGCGCCCTGGACGGCAGTGCCGCTCATGAAACCGCTGCCGCCGTCAAAGTAAAGCGAATCGGAGCCTATCTGGCGGTAAGTGCCCGTAGAGCTGTAAGAAGGCAGGGAGAACTGGAAAGGAGCTTCCATCTGGTCGATCAACGCACCGCCGACGTAGTAATATGCCTTGGCTGTGGTATCAACCGAGTAGGAAATATTGGTTTGAGTGACCTTGGAACCATCGAAATTCATGGTTCCTGTATTGTTTTTGGTGATGTAGTGCGACACGGTGACCATCTTTTCCTGGCCTGCGCCGGTGCCGGTTGTTACGGTGCTGTTGGTCCTTGCTTCAAGCTCCAGGAGTTTCCAGGTGCCTATGATGCTGCCGGAGCCTGTGCCCGATCCGCCACCTGTACCCGTGCCGCCGCCGTTGCCTTCTTCGCTGCTGAATTCTTTTTGACAGGATACAAATACAAAGGAGGATAGCACAAGGGCCAGGATTAGATTGATCTTTCTCATGATTGCAGTTTTGGTATAGATAGAGCCAAATATAGGGAAAGATGAGGAAGAAAGATGACCGATGAGAGACTACCGACCACCGAAGTACATCGGTCATCCCTTCGGTTATCGGTAGTCTCTGACCGGTTACCGGCCCTTGATAGCCGCTATGCCCGGGAGTTCTTTTCCCTCGAAGTATTCAAGCAAAGCTCCGCCGCCGGTGGAGACATAGCTTACCTTGTCGGTGTAGCCGAACTGGTTGACGGCTGCCACACTGTCGCCGCCGCCTACAAGGGAGAAGGCGCCGCTTTCGGTGGCTTCGGCTATGGCTTTGGCAATGGCGCGGGTGCCGTGCTGGAATTTTTCCATTTCAAATACACCCATCGGGCCGTTCCAGAGAATGGTGCGGGAGGAATGTATCACCTTGGTGAAAGTGTCGCACGACAGCGCGCCTATATCAAGGCCCATCCAGCCATCGGGGATGGTACCGCTCAGGGAAGATGAAATATTGGCGTCCGCGGCAAATTTGTCGGCAATGATCGAATCGGAGGGCAGGTGGAGGCATACGCCCTTGTCCGAAGCTTTTTGCATCAGCTCTCTGGCCGTATCGATACGGTCCTCTTCAACCAGCGAGTTGCCGGTTTTGCCGTCCATAGCCCTGAAGAAGGTATAGGCCATGCCGCCGCCGATGATGATGTCGCTGGCTCTTTCCAGCAGGTTTTCGATGATGAGTATCTTGTCCGAAACCTTGGCTCCGCCGATAATGGCTGTAAAAGGCTTTTCGGACTCGTTCAGCACCTTGTCGGCGCTGGACACCTCTCCTTCCATCACCAGTCCAAACAGCTTGTTCCCCGGCTCGAAGAACTGCGCGATAACGGCGGTGGAGGCATGCGCCCTGTGGGCGGTGCCAAAGGCATCGTTTACGTACACATCGCCCAGGCGGGAGAGCTTTTCGGCAAATTCCTTATCACCCTTCTCCTCCTGCTTGTAGAAGCGGAGGTTTTCCAGCAGCAGCACTTCGCCGGGCTTGAGGCTTTGCGCTTTCTGAACGGCTTCATCGCCAATACAGTCGTTGGCAAACTGCACCTGCGTGCCCAGCGCCTCGCTCAAATGGGCTACCAGGTGGCGAAGCGAGTATTTGTCCGCGGGGCCTTCCTTGGGACGGCCCAGGTGCGACATGAGGATAACGCTGCCGCCATCGCCCAGTATTTTTTTGATGGTCGGAATAGCCGCCCGTATGCGTGTATCGTCGGTAATGCGGAACTCCGCATCCAGGGGAACATTGAAATCCACCCGTATCAGGGCCTTTCTGCCGGAGAAGTTGTATTGCTGGAATGACATGGCTGAGGGGTTTAGAGATGAGAGACAACCGTTAACCGATGGATAACCGATGGGAGACAACCGATCACCGGTTAACCCCGGTCATCGGTTGTCGCTTATCGGTCATCTGCTCAAATCATTTTCGCGAAGTAGTTGACGGTGCGGACGAGCTGAGATACGTAGCTCATTTCGTTGTCGTACCAACTGACGG
>DASWNB010000118.1:0-9324 GCA_036399455.1 Flavisolibacter sp.
TGCTAAAGTCCACGCCTTCGCTCAACAGCGTTCCTATTACACTGGGTACTGTGTTGACTAATATTTTATTGCTTGTATGCAGGTATTGAGGAATGGCAAGGCCGTTGGGCAGCACTCTCAACTTCTTGCCTGCAGTTAACGTGTAGAATATTTCAAATATGGAGAGGTCGAAGCAAACGGAGGTGGTGGCAAATACAGTATCGAAATCAGAATTGCGGAACTCTTCCCTGCACCAGGAAAGGAATGCTGCAACGTTCCTGTGCCCGATCATCACACCTTTGGGCTGGCCTGTAGAGCCGGAGGTGTAGATGGTGTAGGCAAGATGGGAAGGAAGAAGATTGGAAGAAGGATTGTCCTTGCTGTATTCATCTGCGCTGTCCATGAAACCGTTCAACAGCGCTTCATCAATCACCAGTTTGCAGCCGCTGTCGCTGATCATGTAGTCGATGCGCTCCTGCGGGTACTCGGGGTCTATGGGAACGTAAGCTGCGCCGGATTTGAGCACGGCCAGTAAGGCTACAATGAGCTTTTCGCTGCGCTCCAGCTTTACGCCTATAATGTCTTCGGATTGAAGCTCGTAGCTGGCTCTGAGGTAATGCGCCAGTTGATTGGCTTGCCCGTTCAGTTCCTTGTAAGAAAGTTCTTTATCGTCGAACAGCACTGCTGTTGCTCCGGGTGTTCCCAGCGCCTGTTCTTCCAGGAGGTGAACAAGGGTTTTATCCCTGGGGTAATCAGCAGTTGTATCGTTGAACTGCACCAGTAGCTGGTGCTTCTCTTCTTCACTCAAATAATCCAGTTGCCCAATAGAGATTTCAGAACACGCCACGGCAGCGCTCATCAGCCGCTCCAGGTGGGCAGCCATGCGCTCGATGGTAGCCTTATTGTAAATATCCGTGTTGTACTCGATGCTTATTTGAAGTCCTTCCACGGCTTCCACAAAGGCAATGGTGAGATCAAACTTGCTCACCTGAACATCTGCTCCTTTGTGCACGCTCACCTTCAAGCCACCTGCTTCCTGCTGCCGATCGGCTGTATGAAGACCGGTGTTCTGAAGCACAACCAGTACATCAAACAAAGGATTGCGGCTCCTGTCACGCTGAAGATGCAGGCTCTCAACCAATTCTTCAAAAGGATAGTTCTGGTGAGCAAATGCACCCAGTGCCACTTCTTTCACCTGCTCCAGTAACTGGCGGAAAGATGCTTCGGGGTTGAAGCGTGTTCTCAATGCCAGCGTGTTCAGGAAAAGGCCGATCTGCCCCTCCAGTTCTGCGTGCTCTCTTCCTGCTATGGGTGTACCGACTACAATGTCGGATTGACCACTGTAGTGATAGAACAATGCCTTTACAGCAGCGAGCAGTCCCATAAACAAGGTGCAGCCCTGCTGCTGGCTCAATGCAGTCAAAGCATCGCCTAATTCTAAAGGCAGTAATCTTTCCACCAGGGCACCGTTGTAGGTCTTTACTTTCGGACGTGCACGGTCACCGGGAAGCTCCAGCACGGGGAGTTCGCCTGCGAACTGCCGGAGCCAGTAAGTCTTGTCTTCGTTAAACTGCTCACTGCTTAGTTGCTCCTGTTGCCAGGCAGCGTAATCTTTATATTGTATCCGCAGTGGAGAAAGAGGATTTTCTATTCCCCTGCTGTACGCATCATAAAAGCCCAGAAGCTCCTGCACCAGTATGTGCATGCTCCAGCCATCGCTGATGATGTGGTGCAGAACACAATGCAGCACCCACTTCTTCTCCTCCACTCTTACCAGGGCAGCACGCATCAGCGGACCTGTTCCTGGATTGAACACCTGCGTATTGTAGCGTGTCATCAACTCCTTTACTCCCTGCTGCGCGTCGCTGCTCCGGCGCAGGTCCATGCAGGAAAGATTAAAACCTGAATACTCCGGCTCCAGGATTACCTGGAAGGGCTCTCCGTCACTGTCTTCAGTAAATATCGTTCGGAGACTTTCGTGGCAGGTGATGAGGCTGTGAAAGGTCTTATGGAAAAGCTGTTCATTCACTTCTCCCTCCAGAACAAAGCTGAGAGGGATGTTGTATACAGCAGCGGCTTCTTCGAACTGGCTGAGCAGCCAAAGCCTGCGTTGGGAAGAGGAAAGCACATAATGCTTCTTGCCTGAAAGAGGCTCGATGGTGACGGCAGCCTTGTTAGCCTGCTTTAGCAGGAGAACGATATCCTCCTTACGCTCCTTCAGTAGTTCCTTGTCCGAAGCAGAAAGATCCTTAACATTACCCCGGGCCTTTACGTTCCTGCCCGTGCCGTCAAGCGATATTACAATGCCCCGGGCCTTAAACCCCGACAAAATATCCAGTATCTCTTTCATGTTGATTATGATTACTTGCTCCCGTGCGGGATTGAAGTACCGGCCGGAAGCACTATGTGCCCGGCATACTGCCGGAACTGAAACAAACAGCACCGGAACATCGCACCTCAACGAAATGGCCCTGGTGATTTAAGCGCAGTTGAAAACCGCTCCTTATGCATCGGTGACAAGTTAACAATATACTAAACGCCCATATATCGTCAAATATCTATTATGTTAAAAGCTAATCTATTGTTCCCAAAATATATGCGCCGGATATGAGCCAAAATCCACTTACGGATTGCGCCTACTGCCACCAGGCGTGAAGATTATTGTACGGTCCTTTGCGATTGAGGCAAATAATAAAGGCAGCCACGAACGACTGCCTTTATTTATTTTTATGTCGCAGCCTATTGGCTGATCCTTGCAAAATCCTGTTCCTTCATTCAGGAAGCACAGCGCAGGCTTATCAGGAAACGCTGTGAGCCATCAGCTCAGTTTCCATTGCCTCGAATAGCGCATGGATGTTGTCGAGGCCAAAGCCTTCGTAATTGTTTACCCGCTGCACGATCTCATAGAAGAAAGTAGCACGGTCGCCGATGGGCGTAGTGAATATCTGGAACAGCAGGGCGCCGTCAAGAACGTCGCAAAGAACGCCGTGCTTTCTCAGGAGCGTTATGTCCAGGCTGGGATATTTCACGGCCAGCTTTTCGTAATACGAATCCGGGTAGCTGGTGAAGCGTACACCATTGGCACGGAGCACTTCCACTGATTTGAAGATGTTGGCGGAGCCGAAGGCTATGTGCTGGATGCCCGCGCCATAGTTCTGGTCGATGAAGAGCTGCACCTGCGACTTGATGCCGTGATCCGGTTCTACCAGCACGTTGTTCATCTGCTTGTCGTCGGACTGCAGCACCTTCAGCAGCATGCCGATCTTCTTTTTCTCGCCAACCTTCTGCCTTTCGTCGAATTGCTTTACTGTTTTTGAGTAGAAGATATTGTTGAAATAATCTTCCCACAGGTTGATCTCGTTCAGGCGGAGGGCGCAGGCCACGTGGTCGATCTTTTCAAGGGCGGAGTCCTCACCGGGAATATCCCAGTCGCTCTCCACGTTCCTGTAGCCGGGCATGAAAGGCCCGCTATAGTTGTCATAATTGATCAGCACGATCTCGTTGTCGTCGAACACCTTCAGTGAAGCCTGCTCCACAAAGCCGTCGTCATCGGTAAGAACTGCGGGATGCTGCAGGGGAATAGCGCCGTTCTTCAGGGCACGGTTGAAGAATTCCGTTACATTCCTCACCTTCACCGCCAGCTTCTTGATGCCGTTGCCATGCAGGTCCACAAACGACACGATCTTGTACGAACTGGGCTGGGAGGCCGAAGTGATCACAAGCTTGATGTCGTTCTTTACGATGTAATAAGAGCACCTGTCCGGCACGCCGGTTTCAGGACCGCAATAAGCCACTACTTTAAAACCCAGCGCCCTTACATGCCAGTACACCACCATTCTTGCCATTCCTACATAATACTCGATGTAGTCGTATTCGAGTTTCAGAAAATCAGATTCTATGATTTCAGTTCTGTTTGCTGCTGCTTCCATGATTAGTATCGTTTTTAATTGAAGAGGATTTTGCTTTTGAAATACCGGGCCAGCCTTTCCATGGCGGGCCTTATCGTTTCCGTAGTGATGTGGCTGAACGCCAGCCTTACTTCGTAATCACCGCCACCGTTCAGATGGAAGAAGGACATAGGCGTGAATATGACACTGAACTGCTCGGCGCAGGCGATCACTTCCTTCTTTCCTACCGCAAAAGGAACCCTGATGGTAATAAAGAAGCCGCCCTTCGGTATGTTCCAGCTTATGTCTTTCGCCCAGGGAGCGTGCTGCGGATCAAGAAGCTCACCCAGAGCGGAGATCAGGTTATCCCTTTTCGTTTTCAGCGCAGCTACCTTGGCGCTGTTGGCCTGCCTGAGTGAAAAGTCGTTTTTTATAAGCATGCCGCCGAACACCGCCTGGTTAATGGAAGGTGTGTTCACGGTGGTGTATCCTTTTGTCTTTGCCATCAGGTCGCTCAGGAGGACTTCCTTTCCTTCATGCATCACCCGCTGGTTAGCCACCATGGCTCCGAGGCGCAGCGAGGGATAAAGTGTTTTTGAAAAAGAACGCATATAGATCACCCTGTCGTTGGTGTCCATTGCCTTGAGCGGCGGCGAAGGCTCGCCTTCGTAGGCAAATTCGCCGTAGGCATTATCTTCCAGGATAAAGAAGTCGTACTGTGCTGCCATGTCCAGCAGGCGCTGCCGCTTTTCAACGGGCATGGAGCTGCCGGTCGGGTTCTGGTAGTCAGGTCCAACATAAACAAGTTTTACCTGCAGGCCCTGCAGCCGGTGGCGGATAATGCTTTCCTCGAGCCCCTCTAGTGAAATGCCTTCTTCCTTTACAGGAACGGCGTCGATGCGGTAGCCCGCAATGATGGAGAAATGCGGAAGGCCCACGTAAGCAGGATCTTCCACAACAATCACGTCCTGCTCCCGGTCGCACTAGGTCATTACGGCAAGACACATGGATTCCTGTGTTCCCACAGTGATAACGATATCTTCAGCACGTGCGTTGATCTGCTCGTCGGTCCGGAGGTACTTTGCTACTTCTGCATTGATGATGCCTTTGGCGCGGTTGTACTGTCCCAGGCTGTTCAGCACCTGGCGGCGGTCCTTATTGCCTGCAGCAGCTACTGCGTCAACGTAGATGTTGAAATACTCCGGGAAATCTTCTATGCCGAAATACTCTTCATCAGGGCGGCCTGAAGCCAGGGAGATGGCCTGGGGATACCTGAGCTGGATCTCGTTCAGAAATCCCATCACGTCTTCGCCGATATCTTTTAACAGCGGGTTTACGATGCTTAACGTTGTCTCCATGCAGTATGCGCCTTATCGGCTTGTTTGATTTTATGTGTAGCGTTGAAGCGCCTTTTAAATGGTGATTCCGGTGTCATCCACACCAAAGAGTCCGTTCGCGAGCAGGTTTTCCTATTAGCGGTCCCGGTTAAATGATGGGTTGCGGAAGAGCGTGAGCATGTCCGGGAGCACTCCAACTGCTTTGGTTCAGCCGGTCAGTGTGTTACCTATCCTGCGGTCCAATCAAAAGAAATTTGCCTCATATTACTATCAGCGCCTGGTCCGGTCTCCGTGTTTAGCTGCCCTTACGGCCAGAAAATATGTATAAATATAATATTCGAACAGCAATTATATTATAAATTATCATCAATTGGCTGCCTGACCTCACATTTTTTTCCTGCCCTTACGGCCTTTCTTCTCTTCCGGAGGAAAATGCCTTTTGCCCAGCCCCCTGGAGCATGTCCCTGATGATTTTTCCACAAACGGCAGGTTTTCGGGTGACAAGGCTTCCCGGTGCGTACCTTCTATGGAGCGGTGCCTCAGTGCTCCTTCGGGTACTCTGCCCATCCCTTCATAGATATGTGCGCTTTTTAAACAACAATCAGCACAACAGAAGAAAACCGGTCCTGACTCATAACCACCTCAGCGTCTCCCCTACGTTAAACTTCTTTAACACTTGCCGCCATTCATCCCATTGCCGCTTCGGGTTTTTACCTGGCCGATAGTTTTGTGCCCGCAGCGGAGTTGATGTGAGCTGTAACCTTCGAGGCAGCCAATCGTTCTAACCCAAACCAAACCAACATATGAACCAGGAAAATGCGTTGCTCTGGCTCTTCCCCCTGGTCTTCATGGTGCTCAGCCTTGAAGAAATGATCTGGAGCGGCAGGAACAGCGATAAACTCAAAGCACGGCTCCCCGGCAGAATGCAATTCCTGCTGCCGGTCGTGGATGGAACGCAGGGACGCGTCACCGCCCTTCTGAAACTGGTCATTCTTACCTTCTTTACCTTTTTGGCAACGACAGAGAACATTTATTTTTTCTTCCTGTCCGTCAATACTGTTTTTGTATTCTATTGCCTGCTGCACCTGGTCCGCTCCGCCTGGGCAGGCGGCTATACGCCGGGACTTGCCAGCGCCGCACTCCTGGGACTTCCCTATTCCTTCCACCTCTTCCACTACCTGACCGCCGAACACCTTGTGACCTGGAAACAGATATACAGCAGCATCCCCGCAGGTTTCCTCCTGCTGCCGGTCATGCTTATCGGCCGCCTGTTCGAGCAGGCAGAAGCCTGAGGTAACCACAAAGGCGCCAAGGCCCGGAGGTGGCACGAAGGATAATAAGAAGTCCGAAGCCTCAAGTCCGAAGTCCCAGCCTAATTCCTAATCGCTCCGCCCATCTGCGTTCCGCCCTTTCCTCACCGTCCTCCCGCTTCCTCGCGATCATCCAGGTAGTTAAGCTTGCTTTTGTCGTTGTCTTCGGCTTCGCGGGCTGATTGTTCGTTGAAGTTGGCGAGATTGCTGCCGGGCAGGTGGCCTTCGTTGTCTTCGGCCTGGTAGCGCCTGCGGTCCACGTCCTTGTTGGGCTCCTGTTCGTTTCCGTCCAGTCTTTTCTGATCCATAGATTTTGTTTTGGAAAGGAGCGCAAAATATCTGCCGAACACAGGGCTCACGCAAAATCTCCCAGGCCCTCCCAGTATTTGTCCTTACGGATAAAGAACTCCATTTTATAAGGCGTTTTTCCCTTCTCTTCCACGTAATCCATTACAGGATTGGCAATGGCCCTGTAATCGCTGGTAAACAGGTAAACCGTCCGGCAATGGTTGATGGTGGTATGGCCGGCATGGATGACCTTTTCAGGCGGCAGAAGGGAAACGATATCTTTTTCCATCTGGTCCATTTCGCGGAACTGGGCCTCACTGGGCAGGCCACGCTTATCGCCCCTGTATCGTATCTCCACCATTCCCAGCCAGGGATAGGCAGGCTTGAACTCCCAATCCTTATAGGCACGGTTGACGGCGGCGAAGATCAGGTGGTCATCCAGTGTTTTTCCTTCCAGTACGCCCCACTGTCCCTTCGGACGCACATTGCCCACATGCTCGTATTTCTCGATAAATTCTTTTTCTCTCCACGCCAGGTACTTGTCCAGCTTGTCCAGCGGTATCAACCCGATGCCTTCAGCTTCGGCAGGAAAGCTGCGTACATGGTATTCATCTATCCTGGTAGCGGCGGCCAGCTCGCCGATGCCGTTCTCCACCAGGATGAAAGAGCCCATGCGGAATTCATCCGCTTTAGCGGGATCGTATTCCTTATGTACCAGCACGATCTTGATCTTGTCGGGGTAAACAGGGTTGATCTCGGGGTAGAACTGCATGGTGCGGGCACTGAATTCGCGGTCGTACATATCTATCCTTATCTGGTCCAGCCCAAAACCCGGCTTTAATGCGGTAAATTTCCACCCCTTCAGCGCCGGGGCTGCCGATACCAGTTCCTCCACTCTTGAGAAAAGGGCAATGTCCGCATCGGCGGTTATGATCAATTCCCATTGCCCGCGTGCATAAGGACCGATCAGTACTTTAAGCCAGCGGTTGAACAACTGCAGCCGTGCCATGAGCTCGTCCAGGAAAGCGCTGACCTTTGGAGCATCCCCCTCCGCCTCACGGAACCGGCCCTCGTTAATTTCGAACCATTCCCAGAAAGCATCGGCGGAACGCCTGCCGGCCTGCTTCCGGCTTATCGTATCTTCCATCAAATTCATGAGGGCAAATTAGATTGCACGTAAAGCCCTAAAAAGGTTTCTTACACAGAATTTCCTGCTTTTTTCCCGGCGCACGATGTTGATTTCCCTGTATAAGATTCTCTTTGCAGTCAATACATTAAACGCAAGTGCGCAGAGAGACGCAGGGGATTGCCCACAACCAATTCCCAATCCCTAATCCCTTCTCACCTTCCGCCTTCCGCCTTCCACCTTCCACCTTTTACCTTTTACCTTCTCCTTTTACCTTCTCCTTTTCCCTTCTACCTTCGCACCTATGAAACAGCTTTTGTTTTCCTGTCTCCTTCTCTGTTCTACCTTCCTGGCGCAATCACAAACCGAAGCTTACCGGAGAGCCCTGTACATCGAAGGGAAGGACACGCTGCGCTACCGCATACTTTACCCCCTGGATTACAAGCCCGGGAAAAAGTACCCGGTAGTGGTTTTCCTTCACGGCTCCGGGGAAAGGGGTACGGACAATGAAAAGCAACTGGTTCACGGCTCGAAGCTGTTTGCCGATTCCGCCAACCGGAAAAAGTTCCCGGCCTTCGTCATTTTCCCGCAGTGCCCGCCGGACGAAGGATGGTCGAGGATGAGGGCGGAGCGGAAAACCGAAAAGGGCCCGGCCCTGCGCCTGTACCCTACCGACCAGCCCATGGGCACACCGCTGCTGCTGGTGACACACCTGCTGGACTCCCTGGTGGAGAGCCGCACTGCGGATAGCAGGCGCATTTACGTGGGCGGGCTTTCAATGGGAGGCATGGGTACTTTTGAAATCCTGTGGCGGAGGCCCGGCCTGTTTGCCGCGGCCTTTCCCATTTGCGGAGGGGGCGCCGAAAGCCAGGCCGCTGTTTACGGAAAGAAATTCCCTGTTTGGGTATTTCACGGGGCTGATGATGCGGTGGTGGATGTGAACGAGTCGCGCAGGATGGTAGCGGCGCTGAAAGCGGCAGGTGCAAGAGTGCGCTATTCGGAATACCCCGGGGTGAACCACAACAGTTGGGACAATGCCTTTGCGGAGAAGGATCTTCTCCCCTGGCTGTTCCGGAAAAAGAAACGGTGAGCAGGCAGGCGCAGCATTCTGGCAAAGCTTTTGTCTTTTTAGTAGAAAGACCGGCAGATATGGAACTCGTACAAACGGTAGAAAACCTGGTTAACAGCGTGAACGGGATAGCTTTCCTGATCGGCGCCATTGCATCGCTTGTAGTTTACAGCGAATGCAGGAAGTGCATTGAAGAAATCGAGAGAGAGGAAATGATGGAAAGCTTCCTTAGTGAGTGATGTGCATAAAACGGTGCAAAACAGGTGCGGAACACTGATGTAAAAAATTAGGAACCCGCCTATCCTGTACGTACCTTGTATCTACAATT
>DASWNB010000119.1:0-4308 GCA_036399455.1 Flavisolibacter sp.
GGTGATAAGCTTTCCCCTCCGCACATCCAAAAGCTGCGCGACCGCTACCCGCAGATGGAGATCGTGAACGGTTACGGGCCCACAGAAAACACGACTTTCTCCTTAACCCATAGCATTGAAACAGTACAGGGAAACATACCCATCGGTAAACCCATCAGCAACAGCACTGCGTACATACTGGATGCACAGCACCAACCGGTGCCTGTAGGAGTAGTTGGAGAGATTTGCGTAGGCGGAGATGGCCTTGCAAGAGGTTACCTGAACAATCCCGGATTGACAGCGGAGAAATTCATTACAGTGGATCTTCCCCTCATTGGTGAAACACGCCTGTACAGGACCGGTGACCTGGGGAGATGGACAGAAGGTGGTGTGGTTGAATTCCTGGGCCGCAAGGATGCCCAGGTAAAGATCAGGGGCTACCGCATAGAATTGGGCGAGATCGAAGCCGCCATGTTGAAACACGATAAGGTCAGTTCGGTAGCGGTCGTTGCCCGAAGCAATGTGGCAGGTGAAAAAGAGCTGGTTGCCTATACCGGGAGTGAGGCTCCGGACGTTTCTGCCATAAGAGCGCACCTCGGCAGCATTCTCCCGGCTTATATGATCCCCACCTGGTTTGTTCCACTTGATGAACTCCCGCTCACTCCCCACGGCAAGGTGGATCGAAAAAGATTACCCGATCCCCAAGGGCTGGGACTTTCTTCAGCAGTGGAATACATTGCACCACGCAACCAGGCAGAAGAAAAACTTGCTATTATCTGGCAGGACATCCTGGGAAAAGAAAGGGTAGGAGTAAAAGATGACTTCTTCGAACTCGGCGGCCACTCACTCAAGGCTTCCCGGCTTGCCGGCCAGGTGCACCGCGTGTTTGAGGTCAGGCTTTCGCTGAACACCTTCTTCAAAAGTCCCACCCTTGAAGCGCAGGCCCGTATTATTGCACAAAGCAGCAAGACCGGTTACCTGGCCATACAAAAAGCGCCGCACCGCGAATACTATCCTCTCTCATCTGCACAAAAAAGATTGTTCTTCCTCCAGGAGTTTGCCCCGCAGGGCACCGGCTACAATATGCCGATGGTCAACTACCTCGGCAGGGAAGTGGATACGGAGCGTATCAACACCGTGCTCCGCCAGCTCATTGCACGCCACGAAAGCCTCCGCACCGGGTTTGAAAAGACAGAGGGGGTGGTCATGCAGAAAATCCATTCCAATGTCCCCTTTAAGCTGGACATCCATGAATGCCTGCCCCACGAGTTTGAAGGTTATGTTCATTCATACATCCGTCCTTTCAACCTTGCACAGGCGCCGCTGCTTCGTTCTTCACTCGTTCACATCAAAGGTGCCGGTTACGCCTGGATCGTGGACCTTCATCATATCATTTCCGACGGCACCTCTCACCAGGTACTCACCGATGACTTCCTGCATCTTTACCATGGCGGCGAGCTTCCCGAGCTGCATCTCCAATACCGCGATTTCTCCGAGTGGCAGAACAGCCTGCAAGGCAGCAGTGAACTGGAAAAACAGAAAGGGTATTGGCTCTCGCAGTTTACAGGAAACATTCCCCGCCTCAGTCTGCCTGCCGACCGGCCGCGTCCTTCTGCCTTCAGTTTTGAAGGAACGATGCACAGCTTTACGCTGGATAAAGAGCTGGCTGCACAGGTGCGTGCCTTTTGCAGGCAGAACCAGGGCACTTTGCAGATGGTGCTGCTCTCCGCACTCAACGTGTTGTTTCATCGCTACACAGGCCAGCAGGACATAATCATCGGTTGCGGCATCATGGGACGCCGCCATTCCGAGCTGGAGCGTATTGTAGGCATGTTCGTCAACACGCTGGCGATCCGCAACTATCCTGAAGCTGGAAAAACATTCGGGCAATTCTATAAAGAAGTATCCGCCGCCTGTCTTGCCGCTTACGAGAACCAGGACCTCCAGTTTGAAGACCTAGTAGACATGCTGCAGGTGGAACGTGATCCATCTTCGAACCCGATCTTTGATGTGGCGCTGGTAGTGCAGAATTTTACAAAATCGGGTGCGGATAAATCGGTGCTGCTGAAAGGAGGGGAGGAAGCTGCTGCCGTACAGCCCGGCCGCCAAAGCCACCGTACCTCCAAGTTTGATATGTCGTGGTTTGTGTTCGAGGAAGAGGAAGAAATTTACATCGACCTGGAATACTACTCCGCCATCTTTGATGCTTCTACTATTGAGCGGATGGTGCGCCACTTCACCAATGTGCTCAGAGCAGTGGTGACCAGTCCATCCACCTTGCTTGCGCAGGTGGAGGTGCTTTCTGCCGATGAGCAGCAGCAACTGCTGGATCAGTATGTACCAGGCATCCAACCGAAATTGGCGGGAGCAAACCTGCACGAGCTGTTTGAAAAGCAAAGCCTGCTCACTCCTGATAATATTGCTCTCATCAGCGGAGCTGCATCATTCACCTATAAAGAACTCAGCGGGCGATCCAACCAACTGGCACGTTTCCTCTCCAGCACCGGCCTGAAGAAAGGCGATCGGGTAGGCGTACTGCAATCCCGCAACAAGGAACTTATCGTATCACTATTAGCCATATTAAAAGCAGGCGGCGTGTACGTTCCGCTGGACAGCGATTATCCTGAAGAGCGCCTGCTTTACATGCTGCAGGACACAGGCGCCGAAGTACTGCTGACCAGCAGCAGCCTGATTGAACTGGGCAACCGCCTGCAATGGAGGGAACGCCGAATAAAGCACCTGGTTTGCGTGGACAGCAACAGCGTCTACACTGAACGCGGTATGCTCCGCAATGAGCTGATGCGCAAAGAACTGTGGGATCATGTAGGCAACACCGCTACCGATGCGATCTCCGCAGGCGGCTGGATGAGCAGCTACACCGGGGAATACATCAGCGCAGAAGAAATGCAGGAGTACAGCGAGAATGCTTTCCTGAAGCTAAAGCCATACCTGTGCAGGGATATGAAAGTGCTGGAGGTTGGTTGCTCTTCAGGTCTCACCATGTTCCAGGTGGCCCCTCATGTGGCCGCTTACCACGGCACCGACCTGTCTTCTTCCATCCTGGAAGGAACGGCAAAAGAAGCTGCAGAAAAAGGCTATACCCACATCACCCTTAGCTGCCTGCCTGCACACGAAATAGACCAACTGGATGACGAAGGTTTTGACCTGGTCATCATCAACAGCGTTATCCAAAGCTTCGACGGTCACAACTACCTGCGTGATGTGCTGGTGAAAGTGCTTGATAAAATGAAAGACACCGGCCTGCTTTTCATCGGCGACATCATGGACGAGGACAGCAGGCAGGCCTTGACAGATGACCTCAATGCTTTCCGGAAAGCCAATGCAGGGGAGGGTTACCGCACCAAGGCGGATCTTTCAGCAGAGCTTTTTATCTCCCGCGATTACCTGGACGACCTGGTAGCAGAGGGCATCGGCCTCGCTTCGGTAGAATACACAGGAAAGATCTACACCATCCCCAACGAGCTTACGGAGTTTCGCTTCGATGCTTTGCTCAGGGTGGATAAGCAGGACCCTAAAGCCCTGCAAAAGAAAAGGCACCAGTACGATCTTACGCACATCCGGGAACATGATACTGCACCCTTGAACACGAACATCAGCGAAAGCGACACGGCTTACATCATTTATACTTCCGGCTCCGCAGGAAAGCCCAAAGGCGTAATGGTGGCACACGGCAACATTGCAGCGTTCTTTGACAAATGCCGCCGGCAATTCGGGTCTGGTCATCCCATTGCAATGCCCGTACTGGCGTCCTACGCTTTTGACATCTCACTGTTCGAAACCTTCCTGCCCCTGATTACCGGCGGCAGGCTGATGATGCTTCACAGCAGCCAGGTAAAGGATACTCCTTATCTCCTGGACCAACTGAAGAAGGCTACGGCTTTTCACGCAGTGCCTGCCCTGATGGGCCAGGTAACAACACATATCTCCGAAACGGGTGCACAGGATGAATATGCCCGCATCACGGATGTGTTTACGGGCGGCGATGCCGTGCCTACGGGTGTGCTGGCCGGTGTGCGGGAGGCCTTTCCGCAAGCCCGTATCCATGTGCTGTATGGCCCCACGGAATCAACCATATTCGTTACATCAAAGCTGTACGAGCCGGGACAGGAAGGCTTTAAAGGTTCACTGATCGGCAGGCCGGATGCTCATGCCCGCGTGTATATTATTGACAATAGCGGCCAACTGGCGCCTGTTGGCGTGGCAGGCGAGATATGCATCGGCGGCCCCGTTGTAACCAAAGGCTACCTCCACCAGCCTGCACTCACGGAAGAAAAATTCGTGGGGAGCATTTTCTGTAATGGGAAACGG
>DASWNB010000120.1:0-9838 GCA_036399455.1 Flavisolibacter sp.
ATAGTGCCCCGGCTACTTACCAATCGGGATCGCAGATCCGCATCGTTCAAATGAGCCTTCAACTGTAATGACCGCATAGGAAAATTTATATCCTAAGATACAAAAATCATCGAATTAGTACTATTGATGGCGGTTTATTATAACCGCAAAGGCGCGAGGACGCGAGGATATTTCACGCAAAGCCGCAAAGAGAAAGGAGAAATCGTTTGAACTACAGTTTTTCCTTCTTGTTTTTCTCAGTGCTCTGGCGCCTCTGCAGTTATGACCAGTAGAGAGCGCCAAGGAGGTCGCAAGGCTCCCATAGGAATCCTGGGGAACTTGCGACCTCTTTGCGTCCTCTTGAGGTTTGTAGTTCCAGAGACGTAGGAACAACAAAAGAAACACGAAAGGCAGACTGTAGTTCAAACGACCTCTCCTTTCCCTTTGCGGCTTTGCGTGAAGCATCCTCGCGTCCTCGCGCCTTTGCGGTTAACCAAAAAAGGCTCACCTCCACGGAGGCTTCGAAGTAAAGCGGGTAAATAAAAATAGTATTAACTCTTCCTGAACCTCATACCGACCATAGACGGGATGCGGTCGTATTGGCGGATATGATCGGGAAACATTTCGCTGTACTGTCTGGGCGTGACCGGCTCCAGGAATCCTGTGAGCACAAAGCCGGCTTCGAAGGCTGCGTTCATGTAAGCGCTGAGGGGCCGGTGAAAAGTAGGTGCGCCATGAGCGGCATAACCGCCTACTTCGTCAATATACCTGTTTACAGACCAGCGTGTTCCCTGGTCCGGTATTTCCACCAGCCCGGCTCCCACCCCATCAAAACAAGGATGGGGTAGGGAGACGACCAGTGTACCGTCCATGTCAAGAACGTTTGCCAGTTGCACGAACACTTCCTTATAAACCGGAATGATATTGAGCACCAGGTTGGAAACAACGATATTGAACTTTTCGTCAATGCCGGAAAGGTCGGTCAGTGAAGCTTTTGCAAAGGAGATGTTCCTGGGCTTTTCCGCTTCGCGTGCCTGCGCCAGCTCCAGCATTTTTTCGGCTATGTCAACGCTTGTGACTTTTGCGCCCATGTCGGCCAGCATACGGGAGAGATAGCCTTCTCCGCAGCCGGCGTCGAGCACTTTTTTATCCTTCACGTCGCCGAGCAGTTGCAGGAGCATGGGATGTAGTATATGGTTGCGATAGAGGTCCGCTTCGGGCCTGTTGTTGATATGTTCGCTCCATCCCTGGGCCGTGTTGTTCCATATTTCCTCGGTGTAGTTATCCATAACTGTTTATTTCAAGGTGTGCCGTGTGATTTGATTGTTGGATCAGGAGCTGGCGTTTCCTGTATTGTTCCAGAAAAAGGGTGTTGGTGCATTAGGATGCCAGGAGCGGGTCCATTCCGCGCTTTGCTTGGCCACCTGGTTACCGGGGCCCCAGCCTGCATCCTGTTTAGCTACCTGGTTTCCGGGTCCCCAGCTTGCATTCTGTTTCGCTACCTGGTTGCCTGGCGCCCAGCTTGCATTTTGCTTGGCCACCTGATTTCCCGGTGCCCAGCCTGCGTTCTGTTTTGCCACTTGATTACCGGGAGCAAAGCTGGCACTCTGTTTAGCGACCTGATTACCCGGTCCCCAACCTGCATTTTGCTTTGCGACCTGGTTACCAGGTGCGAAACTGGCACTCTGTTTAGCAACTTGATTTCCCGGAGCGAAACTGGCACTCTGCTTGGCCACCTGATTACCAGGGGCGAAACTGGCACTCTGTTTAGCCACCTGATTACCAGGAGACCACGCGGCGTTTTGTTTAGCTACCTGATTGCCGGGAGCAAAACTTGCGCTTTGTTTAGCCACCTGATTACCCGGTCCCCAACCTGCATTTTGCTTTGCTACCTGGTTACCAGGGGCAAAGCTGGCGCTCTGTTTAGCGACCTGATTACCAGGAGACCACGCGGCGTTTTGCTTAGCTACCTGATTGCCCGGAGCAAAGCTGGCGCTTTGTTTAGCCACCTGATTTCCGGGGCCCCAGCCTGCATTTTGTTTGGCTACCTGGTTGCCCGGCCCCCAGCCCGCATTCTGCTTCGCCACTTGTATTCCGGGACCCCATCCCGCGTTCTGCTTGGCCACCTGTATGCCTGGGCCCCACCCTGCGTTTTGTTTGGCTACCTGATTGCCGGGGGACCATCCGGCGCTTTGCTTGGCTACCTGGTTGCCAGGAGACCAGCCTGATCCTGTTTGATCGCTCATAAACTGATTTTTTATTTGTGAAGATGCTTAGATGCTTACAAGAAATGCTTCGGCAGCTTTACGGAAATGATGTTCCTCTGGTATAGGCTGCTCAGCATGTTGAGTACCTGGCCATACTGCTGCACGCCGTAACAGGCCAGCAGTTCGTTCACTGAGGTTTCCCCCCTGGTAAGCTCGTTCAAAAGAGGCACGTCACCGGCATAATGGATTTGCGTGGTGGTGGGCTTATCCCAATCCTTCTGGATGAACAGCGATATGGGAGCTTCCTGGAAATACAGGGGGTTATTAAAGTCGAACTCAGACCGCAGGATACCTGGTATATCGTACCTGAAGTTTACAATGCGGTAAGGCGATTTCAACTGTACAAGATGATAGAGCCTCAGTTCCTCGTCGGGCCGCAGGCCGCCGGCCTCGCCATTCTCAATGGGTGTGATGGATATCTGCGTGTAGTGATAATTGAAGCGGGCAAGGTCAACCAGGTAGGGCGGCAACTGGTTCTCCACTACAAAGCCAGTGGCGAACGACAAAAAGCAATCCATCTCCACAGGTCTTGTCATCAGCCCTTTACTGTAAGCCTGGTCGTAAAGCCTGAAGAAATGCTCGATGGAGGTGTAGTTGGCTAGGTGGTCGAAAAATTCCCTGAATTCCCCCTCCCTTTTTTCCAGCCGCTCAACGAGCACGCCTTCGGCTTCGCGGGCCACGTAGCTTAGCTCCATCTCCTCCAGTAGCTTCTGGTCATCCCCGTTCAGGTTATAGTGGGCAGCCACGCTGGCGATACCGCTGCCGGCAACGGTTTCCCTGAAGCGGGAATCCCTTATGTATTGGGTAAGAAAATGCTGTACTTCTTTCAGTGCCATGGTCCTAGTTGAATTGGTTAATGTTTTTTTTGTAGAACAGGTCTTTGGCCATTTCCACGAAGTCTTTCAGCCGCTGCGGTTCCGCCATTACGGAGGTCATCGCTTCCAGCTCGAAGATGACACTGGCAGGCTTGAACTCAGGCCGCTTCTGCAGCTCCTCCATCGTGCGCAGCATCCACCGCTGCTCGTCCTGCATCTTCTTGTTGCCGGGCATGCTTTCCTCCTGGTGGTTGTTGCAGATAAGATGCAGTTGCCTTACCCTTTCCAGTGGCAGGTCGGCAAGAAAGCGGTCCCGGTCCTGCACATAGTTCTTGTCGCTGATGTAGATGTTGGAGAGGCTGAGCAGGATGCCCACGTCGGCCTCTTTCGATACCTCGCTGAGCTGCTGGCCGATGCGCCTGCCTACTTCCTTGTAGTACTGCGAAGGGTTCTCGATGATCAGCGGGCACACAGATTCCTTCTTTGCCTCTTTGATATTGTTGATGAGAACCTGAGTCTGCTCGTCAGTGCCCAGGGGCTGAAGGAACACGCCGCTGTAATGGTCGGTAGTGCCGGTAAAGGCCATGTGCTCGCCGATGTACGCCGCGTTGGAGAGCTTTGCCTGCAACTGGATCTTGTCCGTTACCTTTTTGGCAGGACGCTCCACGTTGCCCAAGCCGTACGAGGCGGAGTGCAGGGTGAGCGGCTTGCCCAGTTTTTCGGCGAAGCCTTTTATAGCATGCGGGTCGTTCATGAAGTGCAGGGCAAGCGTTTCGTACATGTCCACCTCGCCGCCAATGGCTGTGAACTCCTCGAAGAACCTGTAGTACGTGGGATGGTAGTGGAACAGGTAGCCCACGCCATAGGTCTGCAGCGGCTCGGGAATAAGGCTGCCATTGGCTACGGGAGCCTGCTGCGGCCTCGCCGCTTCGCTTACATTTGCTTCCCTGGTTTTGGTTTTCTCCATATAATTTTTTTATGATGATTTCTTGATTGCTTACGGTTTGCTTCCGGTTTGCTTGCTGCATACCCATTCCTTTATCACCTCGTTGGCGGGACCCATCAGCATCGTAGCCCGTGCATCGCGGAACAGCCTTTCCACCGGCCAGTCGCCCACAAATCCCCTTGCTCCAACCAGTTGCAGTGCCAGTGAGCTGATCTCCACTACTCCCGCCGTCGCGTAGGCCTTGAACTTCAGGCACTCGATGGATATGTCCGGCAGCCCCTGCTCCAGGTAGCGCAGCGTTTGCGAGGCTAATGCGTAGGCGGAGCTGATCCTGAATTCTATATCCGAAATTCCGAACCGCGTATTCTGGTAACCTGTAGTATCACGCATGCCTGCCCACTTTCCCGTAACGGCCTGCTTTGCTTCTTCGTAAATAGCCCTTGAGATGCCCAGCGCCATGAGGCCTGGATTCATGAGGAATTCGTGATTGGAGCGCATCAGTTTCATTCCCGCTCCTACCGAGTCGATGATGTCTTCTTCGCTTACCTCCACTCCTTCCAGCATCACCGAGCCTGTGGAGGAGCCCCGCAGTCCCATGAGGTTGCGTATCGGCTCCAGCTTTACACCGGCGGCGCGGGCTTTTATGCCAACGAAGGTGGGTGCTATGCCGTGACCATTCTGCGGTACGCCCAGCAGCACGTGAATAAGTCCCAGCCCTTCGAGTCCCGTGCAGAAATTCTTTTCACCATTCACTACCAGCCCGCCATTTGCCGGCTCCAGCCGCGTAAGGATGTTCGATTTGTCGGCTCCTGCTTCCAGTTCGCTCCAGGCGCTTCCGGCCAGGCAGCGGCCGCTGGCCATTTCGGGCAGGTATTCCCTCTTTTGCTTTTCCGATCCGTGCAGCATTATGCGGTTCAACACCTGGTAATGGAACATCATGGCGGCGGCGGTGGAGGGACAGGCATAGGCTACAGTTTCAACTGCCAGCGCAGCCATCGCCCTGCCAAAGCCAAGCCCCTGCTGCTCTTTGGGAGCCATCACGCCAAAGGCTCCAATCTTTTTAAGGGCGTCCACAGACTCCTTCGGGTAGGCGCCTTCGGCATCCACCTTTCGTGCATTCACTTTCACAATGTTCTCCGTCACATCTTCCAGGGTGTGCAGCCAGGCCAGCGCATCTTCCGGCGCCATTCCGAGACAGGTGTTTACAAAGTCCGCCCTGTACGTATTTCCAAAGTATTTTGTCTTGCTCAAGGTTATATAGCGAGTTTTCCGTGCACCAGCAATTTGGCCGGTGTGATGAAAGATGTATTTGTGATAAGCAGTTGCCCGTTTTCCGATGCCCACTCTACGGACACGTCCAGCACGCCGCTGGGATGATGCACATGAAACACCAATGAACCGAAAGGCGTGGGCGCCCCATTCTCCACCAGGAGCGATGCTGTGAGGAAGGAGGCCAGGCTCATGCTGCCGGAACCCGGCAGCGAATTATGCAACTCCATTTTAAAGAAGCAGCAGGCTTCCACCATGGGCTCCACAAAATTGGCTTCGCCCGTGCTGTAGAAAATGATCTTTGCCCGGTCCGACTTTTCCGGGTCCAGGCCGAGCGCCATCGCTCTTTTTGCTCCTTCTTTCTCAAGAAGATCAACGAGATGGGAACTCGCCACTTCGGGATGTGCGTTGACGAAAAAGAAAACATTTCCTTCTTCCACTATCCAGTACTCCACCTCTCCCAATTCTTCCACGTGCAGGGTCTCGTAATGTGCCCGGTTGAATATTTTTTGATGGTCCACGTTCTTCAGGAACTTCACGGTCCACTCGCATGACCAGAGACGGTCGGGGTGGTGCGGGAAAAGCTCCATCTGCTGGCCCGTGCCCAGGTTGGTAGCAAACACGCTGCCGCTTGCATCCGGTACGCTCACGCCTTCTATAAGGGACATCATGGCGGCACCTACGGAAAGGTTTCCGCATTCGAGGTTGGAGATGAGGCTGTGGTCGCGGGGATCGAGCTGGAGGAACAGGAAATTGATATGTGAAGGGGCGTCGCCGGGGAACACCACCGCCACCTTGTTGTACTGGTAGTGCTCGCCTTTCAATCCTTCAGCCGCCGAATTCGCTCCCATAAGCACACGGGACAGAAAGCGGTACATCTCACCGGTTTCTTCGGGAAGCTCATGGCCGAAGAAAACAATGACCCTGCTGGTGCCGCAGCATACAGTGCTGCAGGACACAAACGGAATCGTATGGGCAAAAGACGGCAGGGGTCTTGCTTCGAGTTGACTCAATACCACGGAAAAACAGTTTTATGTTTCGGACATTTAATGCGGGCTCGATCAGCAGTAACAATAGTAATACGGGAAACGGAGTAGTAGTCCAGGGGGATGTTTGCAGGTGTGATTCTGGAAAGCTGGACAATGAAGATAGATATAAATTAGAATAAAAAAAATATTTAAATTTTTTCTGAAACTTCAGGGAGCCATAGAACGGGCATGAATAAACGTTATTATAAAATCCTGAATTCAACGGGGGAAAACCGCATCCTTCCGCATAGAGGACCGGGGTGCCAGACAACAAAACATTTGTAAATTGAGGCAATACGGCACAATAAACCACATCACAATGGACAACCTGAAATTATGCGTGGACATGAGCAATGAATTTGAAGGCGAGCTTTCGGCGCTTTTCCATGCGCATAGGGAAAGAGAGGATAATATTGCGGACAAAGATCTTAAGAAGATCATCGGCGCCGACACGGCAGCCGGTGATACATTGAAGAATTCCATACGCGGCCAGGACTATTCGGGGTCCCTCCCCGCCAATGAAGAAAGCAGTGGCAGAATGCTGGAGCTGGCTATGAATATCGGGCGGCTTTGGAACAACGGCAAAAGGCTGCGGGTAAGATTCCTTGGCGGCGACCGGTACCTGCACCAGAACGTGATGCACCATGCAAAGCAGTGGGAGAAACATGCCAACATTTATTTTGACCTGGTTGATTCAGGGCCTGCGGAAATCAGGATTTCCTTTACACCCGGCGGCTCCTGGTCCTACGTGGGAACCGATGCACTCAACACCACGGACCAATCGCAGCCCACCATGAACTTTGGCTGGTTCGACCATAATACCCCGCAGATTGAATTCAGCCGGACGGTGATACACGAGTTCGGGCATTGCCTGGGATGCGTTCACGAGCACCAGAGCCCGGGAGCACAGATCAACTGGAACAAGCCATACGTATACGATTACTGCCAGCACAAGCAGATGCCGCCATGGAGCAGGGAAAAGGTGGACAAGAACCTCTTCGAGCGCTTCAGCAGCTCCGAGATCACCAACAGCGTTTTCGACCCGCAATCCATCATGCTGTATCCTATTCCGCCGGAGTTTACAACGGACGGCTTTGAAGTGGGATGGAACAACTTCCTGTCGCAGCAGGATATGGAATTTATTTCACGCTGTTATCCGAAGCAACAGTGGAGTGCGAAGTAAAATACACGGCCGCCGAATTCCAGGTTCCGGATTCCTGATTCCTTCTACTTATACCTTTGCCTTTCCACGCAAACAGTGGAAGATTCATGAAGAGCCTTAACACAGCAAGCTTTTTCAACAACATAGTATTCGGGATAGGGCAAATCCTTTTATGGGGCGGCTCCCTCTTCCTGCTGGCTGTGCTGGCTGAACCCATCATGAAAGAAACGGGATGGGCGCACCAGTGGGTTTACGGTTCATTGTCGCTGGCTATGCTGATCTCGGGACTGCTGGCTCCTGCAATCGGCAGAAGAATAAACAGGGAGGACAGGAATACGGTGCTCCTGTACAGCGGCATTGTTATGGGAGCAGGGCTCTTCCTGGTAGCCGTTTCCAATCACATCCTCTTCTTTCTATCCGGCTGGGCTGTAATCGGCATTGGCATGGCCATGGGATTGTATGATGCGCTGTTTGCCTCGCTGGGCAAACGACATGGCAGAAGCGCAGGCATGGCCATTACACAGGTTACGCTTATCTCGGGGTTCTGCAGTACGGTTGTCTGGCCCTTCCTTTCCATCCTCCTGGAGCATCATGGATGGCGTACCACGTGCATGATCTATGGCGCTATCCTGATCGTTGTGATCTTTCCCATGCATAAATGGGCACTCCGCTCCTCCAAAGAAACCATAGAGGAAGTGCCGGATAATCTCAACCAGAACACTGCGCCGCAGAAGAATGTTTCCTCCACGACCTATTACCTGCTGCTCACCAGCTTTACCATCAGCTCTATACTGATGACCGGGATTTACGTTCACCTGATAGATATCCTCACTGATAAAAGCATCTCCCTGAAAGAAGCCGTGGGCATAGGTGCGTTGCTCGGTCCCAGCCAGGTAGGCACACGTATCCTGGAAATACTATTACCCAAAAGATCTCCCGTCAAAACAGCCGTGCTGGCTTCCATCGCGGTTTTCCTCGGGCTCTCCTTACTCATGCTCAGTCCTGCCATTGCCGTTCCTGGAGTAATCATCTTTAGCATGGGAAACGCCATGCGTTCCATCCTGCGGGGCACCCTGCCCCTTTGGATCTACGGCTCCGCTTCTTATGCGGGCATCATGGGCCGCCTGGCACGGCCGCCGCTCATAGCGCAGGCATTCACTCCGTTTGCAGCAGGTTACCTGATCCGAAACTCCGGAACGGCAGTCTTCCTCCAGGTGCTGTGTGTCCTTGCACTGGTTAATATTGTTTTAAGCTTGGGCATCCGCGGCTCGCTGAAAGGACAGAGGTAATTAGGCATTGGGTATTGGAATTGGAAATTGGGCGATGCATTCCTTCGTGCTCCTTCGGTCTCCGGGTCTTTGTGGTTAATGAGAAATAGCAGGATTTGATAAATTCCCAAGCAGCAACCGGCTCCCGCCAGGTGTCCAACAAATGCAATGGTTTTGAACCGCTATCCGGTGACAAATTGTAGAATTCCACTCAAGCAGCTAGTTAGATAAAACGGACTTCTATTTCCATAGAGGTCTTTATTTAAACACCTGTTGCTTTCCTGGAACTTAGCAGTTTTCAATAAAGAGGCCTGTATTGTGTTTGATAATTTTAGAAACTGCGATCTCTAATTCCTATGACAGAACCAGCTCGCTTTGAATATGCTTCGGCATTCGCCCATCCCTCAATTGATGCATTGAACATAACTCCACATATTTAAAGAGAAAACTTCTGAATCGGATGAAACCTACCAGCTATAGAAATAATCATGATAAAACAGACCCGCTGACCCTGTTCTCCAGGCTGTATAAAGAGCATCTTAAAGCGTCGGCGCTGGAGCTGCCGGGAGCCTGCTGCTTATCAACGGCTGGCCTGGATGGCTTTCCCAATGCAAGATATGTTTCGCTGAAAGAGGTAAAAAAAGAAGGCCTGCTGATTACAGGGAGCACCAGTTCAATAAAGGGCATTGAGATCGAATCTTCAAACAAGGTGGCGCTGACATTCTGGTGGCCGGACATAGAGTACCAGGTGAGGATACAGGGATTGGCAAGCAAGATTCCCGGGAAGCTGGCAGACAGGCTATTCAGGGAAAGGCCTCTTGAAGCCAGGATTGTTTCCCTGATAAGCCGCCAAAGCGAAGAAATCAACTACCCGGAAAGCCTCGAAAAAGAGCTGGAAGCCGCAAGGATCAACCACGAGAAAAAAGGTGTTCGCAGACCCGAAAACTGGGGCGGTTATTTTGTAAAACCCCTGAGGATGGAATTCCTTCAATTCAAAAGCTCCAGGCTGCACGTCAGGAAATTCTACCAGGTGCATAATAACGAATGGACCTTCAGCTTTCTTCAGCCGTAGGGAAGGGGGAAGGTGAAAGCGGGGAGGAATTG
>DASWNB010000121.1:0-3903 GCA_036399455.1 Flavisolibacter sp.
GGAGGTAGCCATTGAATATTTTCCGGCAGACGGCGCTGCTCAATGGTGGACCTTCCGGGCACCTGCGTCATGGACGCCGGTTCGCGCCGGTCTCACTGTGCATCACCCCGGCTTTCCTCCATTTTCCATAGACCATCTCAAACAGCCTTTTTCGCTCGCTACTTACTCGGTGCCTACGCCTCCCGGCGGAAGCCAGGCAAAACTGGTCTTCGTGAGCAACACGCAGTCCCTGCCCGGCATGCAAGGGGCGGTTGCGGTATTGGGAAAACAGGAATTTGAGAGCGGCGACATGCTTTCCCGCCTGGCTGCCTGCGGAGCCCTGGGCTTTGTAACCGACGCTGCCTGCCGCAGTACCGGCAACGGGAAAGAAGAGCAGGGAAGGATCGAGCTTTCGCAGGACACCCCGCTTTTTGGGTTCAGCATCCTCTCCCGCGACCTGAAGCAATTAAAAGACCTCGCCCTTGCAGGCGCTCAGGCCCATGTGTCCATTGAAGTGGAACGCTCGGCCCGGATGCCGGTGGTAACCGCGCTGCTTCCCGGGAGGCAGTCCTCACCCGAGGTATGGCTGATTGCCCACCTTTGCCATCCCCGCCCGGGAGCCAATGACAACGCTTCGGGAGTGGCGGCCCTGCTGGGAATAGCGGCGGCTTATACAGCCGCCATAAAGGAAAATAAGGACTGGCGCCCGGACAGGAACATCCGTTTTGTATGGGGCCCTGAGTTCCTTGGCGTAACGGCCCTGCTGCATCGCCACCTTGCCCGGCAGGAAGCTTTTCCATGTGCCGTGATCAACCTGGACATGGTAGGTGAGAACCAGCAACTCTGCGGCGGCCCCTTTGTGGTGGAGCGTCCTCCGGACAGCATTGCCGGCTGGATGGCTCCCGTAGCCGAATACATTACCCACGAAGTTTTTTCCCGCACGGCGGAAGCCGGCGGTGAATGGGTGCCCATGCCTTTCATGGGCTTTTCGGATCACTCGGTTTTTGTCACCTTTCCCCCCGGAGCTATGGCTGCCCAGGTGGTGCAGTTCTGCCATGTGGATGACCGCTTCAATCATTCGTCGGGCGATTCGGTAGACAAGGTATCGGAAGTGGAGATGCTGCGCGCTACGGTGGCAGGCGCCGCGCTGTCCTATGCCGCCGCCAACAGCCAGGCACTGCAAAAGGAAATCGGCGGCATTGTAAACGACTGGTGCGTTATGGAAGGAGAGCGCATGGAAACCCTGGCAGCACGGTATGCTTCTTCGCACCAGGAATGGGCTGAAGGATTGCTGCAATACACTGCCGCCAGGAATGCGGCACTCCGGTCAGGCAAGCCGCCAGTCAACAGTGAAGCTTCTGCAGGGGATGGTAAATATTACTCTGCCGGCTGGCAGGGACCGCTGAACATCCGCGCCATGCTGACCCTGCTGCGGCCTCAAAGGCGTGCCGAGGTTTCGGGTTTGATCCGTTCCGATAAAAACAATTATACCGTGCTTCTCCTGCTGGCCCTGGGCGCCGATGGGCAGAGCACCCGCAGCCAAATCATCCGCAGGGCATCGTTCTCCCTTCAAAAGCCGCTGGACAGCGATACCGCACAACTGATGTTTGATGCTCTGCTGGAAGCGGGAGTGATGGTTGAGCGGTGAGGGGTGACCATAGCCGTCACTCATTCCGTTATACTGTACTTCATCTGTTTAGTAATGAACTTCTTCTGGCGTACATATTCTTCTTTAGGAGTTTATTCTTATACCCTTTAGACATTATCCGCAAGCTTGCTTCGTAGTCTCCGCAGGGTAAGTTTTCCCGGTTTAAACGCGAAGAACGCAAAGGGGCCTCGAAGCAAGGGCCTGTGAATAATGTCTAAAGGGTATTAATAATTTCCAGCTTTTGCATTGATGCAAGGCCGGAATCTAACGTCAAAGGCAACCCTGCTGAAGAAGAGGCATCTGAAAAATTCTTACTGAACATTACAGCTGAATCCTTCTTCCGGGCCACCCATGAAGTTTGAACTGTTACTCCCCGATTCAGTATATTTGAATTTAATAGGCAGGTTTTTAACCATTGCAAAAAACTAAAACAATGATAGCAATTGCAAGTGTGAAAGGCCGCGAAGTGCTTGACAGCCGCGGCAATCCTACAGTAGAAGTGGAAGTATTACTCGAAGACGGATCACAGGGCCGCGCCATTGTGCCTTCCGGCGCTTCAACAGGAACCCATGAAGCCGTTGAACTCCGCGATGGCGACAAATCACGCTACCTCGGAAAGGGCGTAAGAAAGGCCGTCAACGCCGTCAACACCGAAATCGGCGACGCCATCATTGGCATGGATGCCGAAGCCCAAACCGAAATCGACGAGCTCCTTATCAAGCTTGACGGAACCGATAACAAAGGGCGTCTCGGAGCCAATGCCATCCTCGGCGTTTCACTGGCGGTAGCCAAGGCCTCCGCAGCTTCTCTGAACATACCTCTTTACCGTTACGTAGGCGGCATCAGCGCACACCTGCTGCCGGTGCCTATGATGAATATCATCAATGGAGGAATGCACGCAGACAATCCTATCGACTTCCAGGAATTCATGATCATGCCGCTGGGCGCTCCCACGCTGGCCGATGGCGTGCGCATGGGCTCCGAAGTATTCCATACACTCCGCAAGGCCCTGGCCGACGCCGGGCATCAGACCAATGTGGGCGATGAAGGTGGTTTTGCTCCCAACCTTAAATCCGCCGAGGAAGCGCTCGACTTCATTATGCGCTCCATAGAAAAAGCAGGCTACAAGCCCGGCGAGGACATCGCCATTGCCCTGGACCCCGCCGCCAGTGAGTTTTTCAAGAACGGCGTTTACGATTACTCCGGCGAAAACCTCAAACGCTCTGTTGAAGAACATGTTAAATACATGGCCGGGCTGACAACCCAGTACCCAATCGTGTCCCTTGAAGATCCCATTGCAGAAGATGATTACGAGGGCTGGAAAATGCTTACCGACATGATTGGCAAGAAATGCCAGTTGGTGGGTGACGACGTGTTCGTAACCAATGCCGCCCGTCTTTCCGACGGCATCCGCCAGGGCATCGCCAACTCCATCCTTATCAAGGTGAATCAGATCGGAACGCTCACCGAAACGCTGAGGACCATTGAAACAGCACACAAGGCCGGCTATACTTCCGTTATGTCGCACCGCTCCGGTGAAACCGAAGACGTGACCATCGCGGACCTTGCCGTAGCCTGCAATTGCGGCCAGATCAAAACCGGCTCGCTTTCCCGCTCCGACCGCACGGCCAAGTACAACCAGTTGATCCGCATCGAGGACGAGCTCGGAGCGCAGGCCACCTACGCAGGATGGTCGCCCTTCCGCGGGCCCAGGAGCGGAAGAGGCTAAGCCCGGCGGCGCCGCAAGCTCATAACTCCTGTTTATGCCCCAGGCAATCGACACCTACCAGAAATTGGATTTTTTGTCGGATTCCGACGGGGTGCTCAGCCTTGCCTGGACCTCCGACGAACGCGAGTTCTTGTCCGCAGACCTGAACGCCATTATTGCCGGGGAGTTGGAGAGCGAACTGCGGCACGGCCTTGAATACATCAACAGCTATTTTGTAAAAGACCCCTACGGAGAAAAAATGCTGAAGCCTGCGGTTTCGGCATTTTTCTCCCTTGAAGATCAGCAATATACCCTCACCTGCGGCGCGGGCATCATTTCACTCATCTCCTGCCTGGCAAAGCTGGCTGTGCAAAAGCCTGCCTGCATAGTCGGTGACGTTTACCCCGACCTCCCTTTCTGGCTGGAGCAATCAGGAGCAGCCTGTCATTCTGTTCCCGCAGAGGGAGAAGAGCCCCTGCTCCGGCTGTTGGAGCAGCAACCGCTTTCCTTCATCTTCCTGGAAAGGCCTGGCCTTACCGGGCATCCCTTCCAGGGGCTGCCGCAATTT
>DASWNB010000122.1:0-1982 GCA_036399455.1 Flavisolibacter sp.
AAGGACAGCTACATGGATGTGCGGGGACGCGGCAGCATAGTTACCGACCGCCAGATCATCAAAGACAAATGGAAGCCCATTGTAAAGGCCTGGTTCCCCAACGGCCCCGAAGACCCCAACCTGGCCCTGCTGAAAATAGAACCCCAGAAAACTTATTACTGGGATTCCGAAACCGGAAAGATGGTAGAGTTCCTGAAAATGGCCGCCTCCATCGTCACCGGCAAACGCCTCGCTGAAGGCGCCGAAGGAAAACTGGAGTTGTAGGGGGAAGGTGAAAGCCCGAAGTCATAAGCCGTAAGTCTTAAGTCATAGAATACAGTCCAAAAGAAAATCTGTGTCTTTAAGACTTATGACTTCTGGCTTCTGGCTTCCGGCTTCCGGCTTTCACCCTCCACCTTCTACCCTAAACCTTTTACCTTAAACCTTACGATGGAAAATGAACTGATACCGGAGAACAGATCCGGGATGGAAACAAATACCGAGAGTACGGCCGAGTGCCGCGATGAAGCTGAAGCGAAAGAGTTTTTTTCGGTGGTGCGGCAGCGCCTTCTTCATGTGAACGGATGGCATGAGCTGGCAGGCACGGGCACGGCGGATTTTGCACTTACCGATAGCAGCGGCAACGAAGTAAACCGCACCGCACAGCAGGGCGATCACTTCCGCATAGACATTCCCGGCCCGGGCCCGGGCACCGGTGATGGTTATGATTGGGTTCAGGTGGAAGCCGTGGAAGAAGAGCATAACAGCGACAATGAATGCCTTGCCATCAGGGTTCGTCCCGCCACCAATCCCCTCAACGAAAAAACCGACGTAGCGCATTTCTTCACCGACGAAGCAACATCCAGCTTTATCGTAAAGCGTGAAAACAACCGCGTAACAGCAGGCGTTTACGGCCGCAACGAAAAACCCAACACCAAGGCCGATGCTGTAACCGACAAGCTCCGCAACGCCGCCGTAGGAACCGGTGCTATTACCGGTTTTTCCAAACTGCAATGGAAGAGCCTTGTGAATGGGCTGGTGAAGAAATAGTTTCTGGTTTCTTGTTTGTGGTTCTTGTTCTTCAGGTGCGTCATTCCTTCCTGGTGCTCCTTCGCGTCTTCGCGCCTTTGTGGTTCCCCTCAGCTCACAACTCGCCTCTTCTCTCTATCTTAGCTCTACAACCTCCCATCTTATGCGTACTTACTTACTCTTCTTCCTTGGATGCCTCACGCTTGTTGCCTGTAACAGCGAACCAAAGGTGCAGGGAGAAAATACCGTTGCCGGGTCTCCGGATACTGCCCGCATCGACAATCACCCAGGTTGGATCATGCAGGGGAATGTTTACGAAGTGAACCTCCGTCAATACACCCCGGAAGGAACCATCAGGGCCTTTGAACAGCACCTGCAGCGCCTGAAGGACATGGGCGTGCAAACCCTCTGGTTCATGCCCATCACACCCATTTCCAAGACCGACCGCAAAGGCGTGCTGGGCTCCTACTATGCCGTTGCCGATTACAAAGGATTGAACCCCGAGTACGGCACTATGGACGACTGGAAAGCGCTGGTAAAAAAGATCCATGATATGGGCATGAAGGTGATCATCGACTGGGTACCCAACCATACCGGCGCGGATCATCCCTGGCTTACCTCCCACCCCGATTTCTACCTGAAGGACAGCAGCGGCAAAGTGGTAGTGCCCTTTGGCTGGACCGATGTGCGGGAACTGGATTACGACAATGCGCAGATGATAGACAGCATGATCGCCTCTATGAAATTCTGGATAACCGAAACCGGCATTGACGGCTTCCGTTGCGATGTGGCCGGCGAAGTGCCGCAGAAATTCTGGGCGAGGGCTGTGCCCGAACTGAAAAAAATAAAGAACATCTTCATGCTGGCCGAAGGCAACGAGCCCTGGCTGCACGAAACCGGCTTTGATGCCACCTATACCTGGGATGCGTTCAACCTGATGAAGCTCATTGCCAAAGGCGAACGCCCTGCCTCTG
>DASWNB010000123.1:0-2702 GCA_036399455.1 Flavisolibacter sp.
CAACCGTCCCAACCAATGGAACGGCGTCCCCGACGATGTACTGAAGCAATACGGCATCGCCTATACGGACAAAGAGCTGAAAGAGTGCATCAGCTTCCCCGCTAAACCGGCGTAAAAAGACTAACCGCCAGGACGCAAAGACGCGAGGACATTTCACGCAAAGGCGCAAAGCAGAGAAGCTGCGGGGTGGAAAGTGCCTTTCGCCTTCTACCATTTACCTTTTACCTTCCTTGCGCCCTGGCGTCCTGGCGGTTAACCCCCAACCTTAACCATACGGATATGAAAAAACTAAAGATGGGCATGATCGGCGGAGGGCCGGGAGCTTTTATAGGAGCGGTGCACCGGACGGCCGCACTGATGGATGGACTTATTGAGCTGAGCTGCGGCGCATTCAGCTCCGATGCGGAGAAATCAAAGAGCATGGGTGAAACGCTGGCTCTGGATCCTTCCAGGGTTTACGGCTCTTATGACGAGATGATTGAAAAAGAAAGCGGGTTGCCCGAAGGCGAACGGATGGATTTTGTCAGCATCGTTACTCCCAACCATTTGCACTTCGACCCGGCACGCAAAGCGCTCCAGAGCGGCTTTGATGTGGTGATGGACAAGCCCATGACCTTTGACCTGCAGGAAGCGAAAAAACTGAAAGAAGTGGCGGAGGGGTCGGGCAGGTACCTTTGCCTTACGCATACCTATACCGGCTATCCCATGATTAAGGAAGCAAGGGAGCAGGTTAGGAGCGGAAACCTCGGAACCATCCGCAAAGTGCTGGTGAGCTATCCGCAGGGATGGCTGTCGCAACTGCTGGAAGCATCTTCGGACCAGAAGCAGGCGGGATGGAGAACCGATCCATCACGCAGCGGCATGGCCGGCGCTATGGGCGACATCGGCACACATGCTTTTAATCTTGCCGAATATATTTCAGGATTTCAGGTAACGGCGCTTTGCGCACAGGTAAATATCGTGGTGCCTGGCAGAAAGCTGGATGATGACGGCGCGGTCTTTCTTCAATTCGACAATGGAGCTACCGGGCTGCTGGTGGCCTCGCAGGTGCTGTGCGGCGAAGAGAATAATCTTTCCATAAAAGTATACGGCGATAAAGGCGGCCTCGAATGGCAGCACGCGGAGCCCAACTCGCTGCTGATGAAATGGCCCGACCGTCCCATGCAGGTGCTGAGAGCCGGGACCGGCTATCTCGGCGCAGCCGCAAAACACAACACCCGCACGCCCGCAGGACACCCCGAAGGATTTATAGAAGCCTTTGCCAACCTCTACCGCAACTTTGCCCTTTGCCTCGATGCCCGTAAAAACGGGCGGGAGCCGGAGGCCGTATGGCTCGACTTCCCGGGGGCAGATGACGGAGTGCGGGGCATGGCCTTTATCGAGCACGTGATCGCTTCGGGAAGATCAACCGAAAAGTGGACGAACTTTACCATTTGATTTCAAATAGACCAACGAAATGCAAACCATAAAAGGACCCGGAATTTTTCTTGCCCAGTTCCTGGGCGACCAGCCGCCTTTCAACAGCCTGGAAGCTATCTGCCGCTGGGCAAAAGAACTGGGATATACGGGCGTGCAGATACCCGCCTGGGACAGCCGCTGCATCGATCTTCAGAAAGCTGCGGAAAGCCAGGTTTACGCCGATGAAATAAAAGGAATAGTGAATGACGCCGGCCTGGAGATCACCGAGCTGGCCAGCCACCTGATAGGACAGCTTGTAGCCGTGCATCCCGCATACGATACCCTGTTCGATGCTTTTGCCCCGGCCCAATTGCACAACAACCCGAAAGCCCGCACCGAGTGGGCCGTGCAGCAGATGAAGAACGCGGCACGCGCATCGAAGAACCTGGGACTGAATGCCTGTCCTTCCTTTAGCGGTGCGCTGCTCTGGCATACGTTTCATCCCTGGCCCCAGCGTCCTGCCGGGCTGGTGGAAGAAGGCTTCCGTGAGCTGGCCCGCCGCTGGATGCCCATCCTTGACGAGTTCGACAACTGCGGCGTGGATGTATGTTATGAGATCCATCCCGGCGAAGACCTTTTCGACGGCATTACCTACGAAATGTTCCTGGAGAAAGTGAACAATCATCCCCGCGCCTGCCTGCTGTACGACCCATCTCATTTTGTGTTGCAGCAACTGGATTATATCAGCTACATCGATCACTACCACGAACGCATTAAAGCATTTCACGTAAAGGATGCAGAGTTCAACGCAACGGGAAAGCAGGGCACCTTCGGCGGTTATCAAAGCTGGCTGAACAGGGCGGGACGCTACCGCTCGCCGGGAGACGGACAGGTGGATTTCAAGACCATCTTCAGCAAGCTGACGCAGTACGGCTACGGCGGCTGGGCGGTGATGGAGTGGGAGTGCTGCATCAAGCACCCCGAGGATGGCGCTAGGGAAGGAGCGCCCTTTATCAGCAACCACATCATCCGCGTAACCGATAAGGCGTTTGACGATTTTGCAGGCGTACAGGCCGATGAAACACTGAATAAAAAAGTGCTTGGATTAGTTTAAAAGAATAAAACAAATTTCCGGTATGAAGAAATTACTCATCATCATTGCGGCATTTGCGGCCGTAGCCGCGGGCTGCGGAAGTAACGAACAGAAAGGAGGGCAGGCGGACCAGCAAACACCCGGCGCCAAAGACCCTGAAGTTGAAAAAGGCCTTCAACTGGTAGCCAACAGCGACTGCCTGGGATGCCAC
>DASWNB010000124.1:0-5456 GCA_036399455.1 Flavisolibacter sp.
CCTTGGCGCCCGCCCGTATGGGCTGGCCGTTCACCAACTGCTCCAGTACGGAGTTCTTGGCAAAATCCGTTTTATAGGTGGTATCGCCCAGGCGCAGGCCGCTGTTGCGGAGGATCATCTCGGCATTGCGGTAGCTGGAGCCTACAAGGTTGGGCATGTCTATATCGGGAGGAATAAATCGGTTTACCGTCACATACACCGTGCGGTTCACTTTTACCACTTCGTCGGCTTCGGGTACCTGCTTGATAACCATGCCGGGCGGCAGCGAATCGTAATACACCGAATCCTGTATCACCACCTCGAAGCCACCCTCTTCCAGCATCTCGGTCACATCATTGATGTTCTTGCCGGTAACCACGGGAACCGTCTTCGACTCGCCGTGCTTGGTGATCCAGTTCAGGGAAAGGAAGAAGATAAAGAAAATGATCAGTACCAGACCAATACCGAACAGGATGTTGACCCAAAGAGGCTTCTTGGTAATGTATTTGAACATGCAGGGCTTTTCAGATTTTGGGCTGCAAGATATAAAAACTAACAGGGCTTTTCGTTAGTGTTTCTCTAAAGCCTCCTCTACCAGCCATGTATAGAAATCCTTCAGATCCCAGCCCCTGGCGCGAACCTGCTGCGGTATCACGCTGGCCTCGGTCTGGCCTGGAATGGTATTGATTTCCAGCATATAAGCACGGTTTTCCTCCGGCTGGTAAATGAAATCGATACGTACCACCCCCCTGCAGTTGAACACTTCATAGATCTTCTGGGCGGTAGACTCCAGTTGCGCCTTCCATTCCTCTGTTATATCCGCAGGCGTCACTTCGGAGGAAGCGCCCTGGTATTTTGCCACGAAATCAAAGAAATCCCTGTTGGTGGACACCTCCGTAATAGGCAGCACAGTTATCTGGCCTTTCACCCGGAACACGCCTACCGTAAATTCCCTTCCCGTGATCATTTCCTCCACCAGCACCTGGCTGTCCTCGCCGAAGGCCTTGTCGAGCGCCTCCTTTAGTTGCCCCCCTTCGCTCACCTTGCTCATCCCGATGCTGGAGCCCCCGTTATTGGGTTTTACAAACACGGGCAGCTTCATCTGCGACAGGATAAGGTCCAGGTCGTAGCCGCTGTGGCGGAACAGGTGCATGGATTTGGCTACCGGTATGCCCGCCATGGCGGCCACGGCCACCGTATAGCGCTTGTTGAAAGTGAGTGCCGATGTAGCGGCGTCGCAGGAGGTATAGGGAATCTTCAGCAGGTCGAAATAGCCCTGGAGCTTGCCGTCCTCGCCGGGAGTACCGTGCATGCCGATGAAGACAGCGTCGAAATTCACCTTGCCGCCATTGAGGGGAAGCGAGAAGTCCTTTCTTTCAACATCGGTCTTCACGCCGTTCTCGTCCTCGTAAAACCATCCGTCGGGGTTCACATCGATCTTGTACACATCAAACTTTTCCTTATCCAGGTTGTTGTAAATGGTAACTGCCGATTTATACGAAACGGCGGCTTCGCCTGAAAGCCCCCCGGTGACCAGCGCTATTTTCTTCTTCATGCCGTGAAAGTTGTTTGCGCAAATTTGGAGAAAAAACGGGAGAAGGGAAGAAGGAAGATGGATGAGTTGCGAGTTATTAGCTACGAGTTGCGAGACGATGACCGATGAGCGATAACCGATAACCGACCACCGAAAGCCGTGAATCGTCAATCGTGAATGAGTTCCCGGCGGCTCGCAGCTAAAACTCGCCTCTTCTCTCCGGTTATCGGTTATCGTTCATCGGTTATCCGCCCAAAAAAAAGGCCGAAGCTCCTTAACAAGCCTCAGCCTCCTTAACAAACGAATTGCTTATAAACTTACAGGTGCATTTTCTCTTTCTTCGCCAGCAGTTCCTCAACGGTTTCCTTGTACATTTCGTCGGGTACGCAGCAATCCACGGGGCAGACGGCGGCGCACTGGGGCTCTTCATGGAAGCCCTGGCACTCGGTGCACTTGGTAGGAACGATATAATAAGTGTCTACGGCTATCGGGGCATTGCGCTGGTCGGCGTCCACGGTCGCGCCGTCAATAAGGGTAAATGGTCCTTTTACCGCTGTGCCGTCAGCGATGGCCCACTCCACCCCTCCTTCATAGATCGCATTGTTTGGGCATTCCGGCTCACAAGCTCCGCAATTGATGCATTCTTCTGTTATTTTAATTGCCATAATCTGTATTTGAAGGGTATAAAACTAATTTTGCCAGCAAATTTACTCTGTGGGCTTGAATATACAACAAAGAAAAGAGCTGCTTGTACGCCTGGGCAGCTACATGCTAAGTGAAGAAGAACAGTGGAGCCTGGCCAAAGACCGGGCCTGGAGCGCCAACAACTGGTTCACACCCGAATTCATTGACCTTGCCGCAAAGAATATAGCTGAAAACTTCCTGCAGGAAGAGCCGCTTTCCCGGCTTATAAGCCAGTACGATATACCGGATGAGCAAAGCAGTCCCAAAGCCGTGGGCATCGTCATGGCCGGCAATATTCCGCTGGTAGGCTTTCATGACCTGCTATGCGTGTTCCTCAGCGGCCACAACGCCCGGGTAAAGCCTTCGTCCAAGGACCACGTGCTGGTTGAGCACCTGGCGGAAAAGCTGGTGGAATGGAACCCCGGAACCGCCCATCAAATCCAGCTCAGCGAAAGACTGGTGGGCTGCGATGCCTACATCGCCACCGGCAGCAACAATACCTCCCGCTATTTTGAATACTACTTCCGGAACGTCCCTTCCATCATCCGTAAGAACCGCACCTCGGTAGCTATCCTCAGCGGCAACGAAACAAAGGAGGAACTGGAAAGGCTGGCCGATGATGTGTATCAATACTTCGGCCTGGGCTGCCGCAACGTCACCCAGCTTTTCGTCCCCCGGGAGTACGACTTTATCCCCTTGCTGGGAGCCTTCAGAAAATACCACCACCTGGCAGACCATAACAAGTACCGCAACAACTACGAATACAACCTGGCCGTTCACATCCTCAACAACCGCTATTACATGAGCAATGAAAGCATCCTGCTTGTAGAGGACCCTTCCCCCTTTTCAGCCATTGCCCAGCTCCATTACCAATTTTACGACGATGCCGCGGCACTCGAAAGCTCCCTCCGCGGGAACGACTCCATCCAGGCCATCGTAGGCCTCGGCGGCCTTCCCTTCGGAGGGGCACAATGTCCCCAAATCACCGACTATGCCGACGGGGTGGATACGATGAAGTTTTTGGGTGAATTGTGAGGTGGTGAATGGAGAAGTCGTGAATGGTGAATGGGGAATAGGCCGTTTACAAAGGGAAGATGCTTTTCTTTCGCAGGCAGCCATTGTTGAACTAATTCTCAATATTCATTGCTCAATGTTCAACTTCCAACGGTTACTGAACCGAGCACACTTGAAAATTGATAGTTGAGCATTGAATATTGAGAATTTCCAGAAGGTAACGTGCTACCGTAAAGCATCTTCCCCCTAAACGGCCCCATTCACCATTGACCATTCACCATTCACCACCTCCCCCATCTACGAAAGCCTTAGTAAATTACTTGTTAAACTCCACGGCTGGTTTTTAAAAGGAGAAGAAGTTTGCTTATTTTGTTTTGTCAAGGCATGCAATTTGACACATTAGATAAGAATAAAATTCAAACTGGTATCTCATGAAATGGAAACAACTTCTTCTGATCGTTACCATTAGCGCGTTTTCGGCATTCGGCGGGGTATGGATCTACAGTAAATTCAATGACAAGGCCTCCGGAGCCGATGGTATCGGCACCGCTAAAAACGGCCTGCCTGTAAATTATGCAGGATTTTTTGACGGTAAGACAGGCACTTCGGCAGAAATGGTGGACCTGTCCAAAGCCGCCAACGCCGCCGTTCCGGCAGTGGTACACATCAAAACCAAAATAGCTGCACGTAAGCTCAGCAACGACCTGCCCAGGCGCAGGAGCATATTTGATGAATTCTTTGAAGATATGCCCGGCGGCTACGGCCCCAACGTCATTCCCGAGCAGAGGGCTTCCGGCAGCGGGGTGCTGATCAGCGAAGACGGCTATATCGTTACCAACAACCACGTTATCTCCAACGGTTCCGGTGGCGTAGCCGAAGAGATCAACGTAACCCTCAACGACCGCAAGACCTATAAGGCCCGCCTTATCGGCCGCGACCCGGCCAGCGACCTTGCAGTCCTGAAGATAGACGGCAGCCGCTTCCCCTTCCTAGTTTACGGTAATTCCAACAATATTCAACTCGGCCAATGGGTGCTGGCCATCGGCTACCCCCTTGCGCTGGAGACTACTGTAACCGCCGGTATCGTATCGGCCACCGGCCGTTCCATCAACATCAACCGCCGCCAGAGCGATTCCCCCATCGAGTCGTTCATCCAGACCGATGCGGCGGTGAACCAGGGTAACAGCGGCGGCGCACTGGTAAATGCCAACGGCGAGCTTATAGGCATCAACTCGGCCATCCTTGCTCCCACCGGCACCTACGCAGGCTATTCCTTCGCCATCCCCGTGAACCTGGTGAAGAAGATTGTGGACGACATGGTAAGGTTCGGTGAAGTACAGAGAGGCTACCTCGGCATCAGCTATGCTCCCACTGAAGAATTCAGCGAGGAAGAGCTGAAGCAGTACGGCATCCCTACCAATATTGAGGGTGTGTACGTGTCTGAAGTTTCTTCCGACGGCGGCGCTTCCGCTGCAGGCATCCGCAAGGGCGACATTATCACCAAGGTGAACAGCATACAGGTGATCACCGGCCTCCAGATGAGCGCACAGATCGCCAGCTTCCGCCCCGGCGACAAGGTGCCCATCACCTATGTTCGCGCAGGCAAGGAGTTCAATACCATTGTCACCCTGAAAAAGAAGGCAGGCAGTTTCGAAGGCACAGCTTCCGGTGGAGTAGGCAGCCAACTGGGCGCCGAACTGGCAAACATAGACCCCGTGAAGGCAAAACCCTACGGACTTGAAGGCGGTGTAGTTGTAAGGAAGATCACCGAAGGCGGCATCATCAGCAGGCAATCACGCATGACCGATGGCTTCGTCATCACCTCCGCCAACGGCCAGCCCATAAAGAACCTCGAAGACCTCTCCAAGGTCCTCGCCAACGCCAGCGGCAAGATCACCCTCCGCGGCGTATACCTGGGCTACGACAGCATCTGGACCTACCCCCTGACGCTTGAGTAGTAAGATATTATCCCTATAAAAAACTAGCCGGTCCTCTGACCGGCTTTTTTTATGAGCCGCGAGTCGTTAGCTGCGAGTTGCGAGCCATTGGCTGATAGCTATTGGCTGCTGGCCTTGTCCCGTTCAGCCTATAAGCAATTTGCCAACTAATACCCTTTAGACATTATTCACAGGCCCTTTCTTCGAAGCCTCCGTAGGTGGAAGCGTTCCTGGGTTTAACCGCCAGGACGCGAAGACGCGAGGAGATTTCACGCACTTGTCCCGCAGCAGGCGGGAAAGGCGCAAAG
>DASWNB010000125.1:0-8778 GCA_036399455.1 Flavisolibacter sp.
GATGCACTCGTCATTCTCAAGCCTACGCAGGCCTTCTCCGACCGCGATAAGCTGAAGATAGACCAGTACGTGATGAACGGGGGCAAGGTGGTTTGGATGCTGGACAATATGTACACCGAGTTCGACAGCCTTTACCAGTCGCAGGGATTTATTGCTTTTGACCGCGGGCTGAACCTGGAAGACATTCTTTTCAACTATGGCGTCCGCATCAACCAGAACCTGCTCCAGGATATGCAATGCGACAAGCTGCCGCAGATGAGCAGCGAAACACAGCAGCAGCGCCTGGTAGATTGGCCTTTCTTTCCCATCCTCAACGGCACGGACCACCCCATCAGCAAAAACCTCGACGGTGTAAGAAGCATGTTCCCCACCACCCTGGACACAGTGGAAGCGGCAGGCATCAGGAAAACCTTCCTGCTCCAGTCCAGCAACAACAGCCGCGTGCTGAGCGCCCCTGCCAGGATCGATTTTGAATTCCTCCAGATAGCTCCCGACGAGCGCCTTTTCACCCGCCGCAACGTACCCGTTGCCGTACTGCTCGAAGGCAATTTCCGTTCGCTCTACCGCGGCCGTGCACCCAGGGCCTTTGCAGATTCTCTTGCCGCCTATGGCCAGCCCTTCCGCAACGAAGCATCCGGAGAAGGCAAAATGATAGTGATCTCCGACGGCGACATTGCCATGAACCAGGTAAGCCAGTTCGACGGCCCCTTGCCAATGGGTACAAATTTTTTTACCCGCTACACCTACGCCAACCGCGACTTCTTCCTCAACAGCCTCGACTACCTGGTGAACCCCAGCAACGTACTCAGCACCCGCGCCAAGGAATTCACCCTCCGCCTCCTCGATCCCCGCAAAACCGAAGCTGAAAGAAGCAAATGGCAAATGCTCAATATAGGGCTGCCTGTTCTGCTTATTATTCTTTTCGGTTTCATCTACCAGAAGTTGAGGAAGTACAGGTATGCATCGTAGAGAGGAGCTGCTGGCTGATAGCTGTTGGCTGTTAGCCGGTCGCTTTGTTGTAAGAGCAATTCCTATTAAGGCTTATACAAGCTCCACGCTTCAGACATCATTTAAAAGAAACGCAAGTTCATAGCAGAACGCAATCAGGCTAAAAGCCAACAGCTAAAAGCTAACAGCTTCCACCTAACAGCCCTCCGTTTCAGTATCTTTGCCGGCTAAACGGGAATTCAATAATGTCACAGGAATTACTTACTTACCTGGTTTTTGGAGGAGTTATTTTGCTGGCGCTCGTATTCGATCTGGGACTGCTGAGCAAGAAATCCACGGAGATTAGCCTGAAGAAAGCATTGTACCAGACCATCTTCTGGGTGGCGCTGGCCATGGGCTTTGGCGTGTTCATGTGGTGGAGCGAAGGAAAGGTGGCGGCGGTGGAATACCTCAGCGCCTACCTGATGGAGTGGAGCCTCAGCATAGACAATATCTTCGTGTTCATCCTTATATTTTCCTTCTTCAACATCCGCTCCGACCACGTTCCCCGTGCGCTGCTGGTGGGTATCCTTATGGCCATCGTTTTCCGCATCATCTTTATCAGCGTGGGCGTGGTACTGGTGGAGAAATTCCACTGGATACTTTACATCTTCGGCGCCTTCCTGGTTTATACCGGTATCAAGATATTTACCGTGCGGCAGGAGGATGAGTTCGACCCCGCCAGCAATCCTGTTTACAAATTCCTGAACCGCTTCCTGCCTATCATCCACGAGGACGTGGGCGGCAAGCTGACAGTGGTTCGCGACGGCAAGCGCCTCTATACGAATATGTTCCTGGTCATCATCATGCTGGCCACTACGGACATTGTATTTGCGCTGGACAGCATTCCCGCCGTGTTTGCCATTGTTACCGATACTCCGGCACGGAACCTGGTTATTTACACCAGTAACATCTTTGCGGTGCTGGGCCTGCGGTCGCTTTACTTTTTGCTGAAGGGTGCGGTAAATAAATTCGAGTACCTGCAACAGGGTATTGCCATCGTGCTGGTGTTCATCGGTCTAAAGATGCTGCTGGAGCATTGGGTGAAAGTGCCTGCCTATATATCGCTCATCATCATCGTTATCTGCCTGGTGGGATCGATCATGTATTCGCTTGAGATAGCCAACCGCCGGGCAAAAAGAAACAATCCCTGATGTACCCGGTCCGCACCATCTGTACTATCGTGGGAGGAAAGTTCCTGCAACAGGGGGAGGACCACCTCGTAAAATACCTGCTGCACGACAGCCGCCGCGTAAGCCAGGGAACCGCATCTCTCTTCTTTGCCTTAAAAACCGGGCATGGCAACGGCCACCGCTTTGTAAAGGACGCCTGGAAGCGTGGCGTACGCAATTTCATTGTCAGCGAGCCTGTGGCTGTTGAGGAACTGGATGACAGCAATATCATCCTGGTAAGCGACAGCCTTGAAGCCCTGCAAAAACTGGCCGCACACCACAGGAGCCGCTTCTCTATTCCCGTTATAGGCATTACAGGCAGCAATGGCAAGACCATCGTAAAGGAATGGCTGCACCAGTTGCTTCAGCAGGATTATCATATCGTCCGCAGTCCAAAAAGCTACAACTCGCAGGTGGGCGTTGCCCTGAGCGTGTGGCAGATGAACGAAGAGCACAACCTTGCCATTTTTGAGGCGGGCATATCAAAGCCGGGAGAGATGATGAGATTGCAGGAGATCATCCGGCCTTCTATCGGGATACTTACCAACATCGGCGCAGCGCATGGCGAGAATTTCGAAAACAACGACCGGAAGGCTGAAGAAAAAATACAGCTCTTCCGCGATGCACAGACGCTCATCTTCCCCTCCGATGACAGGACCGCTGCAAGGGCTGTCATAGCCTGGAACGAAGCGGAATACCAGGTAAGCGGCAAGCATAAATTTAAAGACTTATCATGGGGCAGGAAGGAAAGCGCAGACCTGCGCATGCTCCATATCGAAAAAGATGAAAGCTCTGCTTCCATCCGCACCATCTTCCGGCAACAGGAATTTACCTACAACCTGCCCTTCACCGACGAGGCATCCATCAGCAATGCATTGACCTGCGTCTGCGTGCTCCTGCACCTTGGCTATGAAGCGGAAACCATCAATCGGCGTCTTGCTGCGCTGCATACGGTGGACATGCGCCTGCAACTTAATCACGGCATCAACAACTGCCTTATCATCAACGACAGCTACAGTACCGATCTTACTTCGCTTAAAATTGCATTGGAGTTTTTGCAGCAGCAAAGTCCCGGCCTCCGCCGCACCGCCGTTCTTTCCGATTTCATAGAAAGCGGCCGTGCCGATGAAGAGCTTTACCGCGATGTGGCGGCGCTGCTGGAGCTTTATGGAATATCGAGGGTGTATGGCATCGGCGGCAGGATAACAGGGCAACTGTCAAAACACACGGGCAGCTTTCTCTTTACGGCTTATCCTTCCACATCTGCCTTTATCTCAGCTTTCAAAAGCTCGCAGTTTTATAACGAGGCCATATTGGTAAAGGGCGCCCGTGTTTACGAGTTCGAACAGATAGCGCAACTGTTTGAAAGAAAGGTGCACCAGACCGTGCTGGAGATCAACCTTAATGCGCTGGCGCATAACCTGAAGGAATACCAGAAGGTGCTGCATCCCGGCACAGGGCTCATGGCTATGGTAAAGGCTTTTTCCTATGGCAGCGGCGGCGCCGAGATTGCTTCTGTGCTCCAGTACCATAACGTACAATATCTTGGTGTGGCTTACGCCGATGAAGGCGTTGACCTCGTTCGCTCAGGCATCACCCTGCCTATTATGGTGATGAATACGGATGAGTCCACCTTCCAGTCGGTGGTGGAGTACAACCTTCAGCCTGTCCTCTACTCCTTCGACCTGCTGCACCGCTTTGAACACTATTTAAAAGAGCAGGCCCTGCAGGATTACCCCGTGCATATAGAAGTGGAAACAGGAATGAACCGGCTGGGCTTTGGCTTCGCCGAAACGGAAGCACTGGCGGAACACCTGTCACGCACCGATGCTTTCCGCGTACAAAGCGTTTTCTCGCATCTCTCTTCCAGCGAAGACCCATCGCAGGACGATTTTACCCGTCAGCAGGGTGATCTGTTCAATAAGGCAGTTGCTGTGCTCCAAGAATCTCTTCCCTATACATTCATCCGTCACATCGCCAACACCGCAGGCATCCTGCGCCACCCGCATCTGCAGATGGATATGGTGCGGCTGGGCATTGGCCTTTACGGGATAGAAACCGTTGAAAGCAGTCTTGACCTCCAGGCCGTAGCTACTCTTCGCTCCACCATTGCCCAGGTAAAGCACCTGAAGCAGGGCGAAAGCGTGAGCTACAACCGCAGGTGGATAGCTGAACGCGATTCGGTTATTGCCACGGTGCGCATCGGCTATGCCGACGGCTATTCGCGGCGTTTTGGAAACGGTACGGGAAAAATGCGGGTACATGGAAAGATGGCGCCCGTGGTGGGCTCGGTATGCATGGACATGACCATGATAGATATTACCGGTGTGCCCGAAGCCCGCGAAGGCGACGAGGTGATCGTGTTCGGGCAGGAACTGCCTGTGCAGGAACTGGCCGCATGGATCGGGACCATTCCCTACGAGATCATGACCTCCGTTTCGCAGCGGGTGAAGCGGGTTTACTTTCACGAATAGATTAACTTTTTTGCGGGGCGGTCAAATAGGCCAACCCTTATCTTTGCTCACCAGGTTTACACGGAACCGCTTCCGTGGCCTTAAAGACAAAATCAGATACATGAAACTGCGTTATGCCGTTTTAATCATAGCTGTCATTATCATTGCCGACCAGGCCCTGAAGATCTGGATCAAGACAAGCTTCCCTATCGGTCATGTAAAGGATGTAATGGGGCTCTCCTGGTTCCAGCTTTATTTTATTGAAAACCCGGGCATGGCCTGGGGCATGGAACTGGGCGGCGAGTGGGGCAAGATGCTCCTGACGCTGTTCCGCATGGCTGCAGTGATCTTCGGTACCTGGTACCTGGCCAAGATTGTAAGAAGAAGGTACACCCGCGGGTTTATCATCTGCGCTTCGCTCATCTATGCCGGAGCCCTCGGCAACCTGATCGACAGCATGTTTTACGGCATGGCTTTCTCCGAAAGCGACCGTTCTACCATTGCCACCATGTTTCCTCCCGGCGGCGGTTATGCGGGTTTCCTGCACGGCCACGTGGTGGATATGCTTTACTTCCCTATCATCGACACCACCATAGGCGGGAAGCATGTGTTATTCTTCAGCCCCATCTTCAACATTGCCGATGCCTCCATTTCCCTCGGCGTGATCATTCTCCTGATCTTCCAAAAGCGTTTCGTCCGCCGCTACGACGAAGACCCCTCTCCCGATCAGCCGGTGGTAACAAACACCGAAGTCAGCGACAAGGCGCATGTGATGTAGTTGGCCGATAAGCGATGACTGACCACCGATGACCGATGGAGTCATTAGTGTGGTAGAGCTTTTTTTGTGTTGCCTGAACGGTTTGCGATTAACAGCTAACCATATGTAAAGAATGATTGCACCAAAGTAATCCTTCGGTGGTCGGTTATCGGTGGGCGGTTATCTCTTCAGCACCCTCCTATTCTCAACAACGCCATCTCCTTCGAGCCGGAGCACATAAATTCCCTGCGGCAGCGAAGCGGTATTGGTCATTTCCAGGCGGTTGGTGCCGGCCGAAAGGGTAAATGCTTCGCTGCGTACTGTTTTGCCGGAGTTGTCGATGAGCAGCAGGCGGACCTGTTGTGCTTCGGGGGCGCTGACCTCCGCAAGAAGCCTGGTGGTAAAGGGATTCGGAACCTGCACAAAATGAACGGAGGTCTCCTCGCGGCTGATGCGGACTCTGCGGGAGTACTTGTGCCCATTGCTGCTGTTAACCAGTTGTATGCGGTAATAAGCGTTTCCATTATACGGCTCCGACCAAGCGTAGAAATTGCGTTCCCTTCCCGGCGCCTGGTGGCTGCCGATGCGGTCAATGGTGGTGAAGTTCCTGCCATCGGTGCTTTTTTCTATAAGGTATTGCAGCGGTTCGGTTTCCTTGTCTGTGGTCCAGTTGAGGCTTGCCCTGCCGTTTTCCATTTTGCCACTGAACGAAAGAATGTCCGTGTTCAGAGGTACGCCGCAGTTGAGGACGTTGAGGGTTACTACTGAAGAGGTCTCCGAAAAGGCACAGTTGGCATTTGTAAGGTTGGAGGAGGTGGAAGCCACCACTACCCTGTACTTTGTACCGCTGTCCGCCATCGTAGCCACGAAGGTGGGATAGGTAACAAAATACTCCCACGCATTGCTTCCGTTCCAGGCAGGCGTGCCGGTTGCGGCGGCGCCCATATCATTCCAGGTGACACCGTTGTTGGTGCTCCTCTGCCATTTGTAATTCCGGTAATTATCAAAATAGGAGCGCACATAGCAGCCCAGGTCCACCACGTTGCCGGCGCAAACCGTTGGCTGGTTGCTGGGCGTAAAGGTGAGGTTGGGTGTACAGGTGGCCACGGAAATATCGTCAAGTGCCCAGTCATTACCGCCGCCGCCCGGTGCGTTGTTAAAGAACTTCAGCGTAAAGCTTGTCTGCGTGGGACCGGTCAGAAATGTAAAGCCCTTCTTTATCCACTGGCCTGTATAGCGTATGTTGCCCGTGGTGTAATAATCTATGCCGTTCACCTCGAAAGTGATATTGGGATACACGCCTGATGAATCGGCTGTAGCAGTAGGCAGGTAGCCCGCAGTTCCTGCGCCCCGGCCTGCGGAGTCGCAGCCGCAGCGGGAGCAGATGTTGCGTATCCAGCAGGAGATCTCGTAATAAGTATTGGGACAGAGATTGGTGATGGTTTGCTGGAAAGCAGAGTCGATACGATAGCTGGCGTTGATGACCAGCATATAGCCTGCGGTAGGACTTGAATTATTCCCCGGTGCATTGCCCGCCGTGGGAGAGGCGGCGTTGGTATGATCACCGATGATATCCCATACGGAGAACACCCTGTGCGAAGGTGATGAGTTGTCCGGCTTCGGCCATGCGTTGGATGTACTGAAATTGCCGGAATTGCTGGTGTTGTTGGCAATGCCGTAGGTATAGTCGTTGGGTGTGCCGGCGGTAAAGGTGCTGTAGGTATAGCTGGGCGGCACGTTGGTAGATGAGCCCCTGTGCTGCGAAGCGCCTGCCCCGAAGGTGCCGTTGGTTTCTGTGCCCAACGCGTTGGTGCCTACGGCATTGGAACAGATGCCGTAGTTCGTGTACACGGCAATATAGTTGTTGGGAAAGGTGTGGGTCTGGATAGGATTGGTGCCGCTCCTGTAGGTCATGGAGCCGCCGCCCGTGCTGATGATGGCGCCAATGCCTGCTGTCACCCTCACCCTGAACGAAGCGATCATGATACAACTGCTGTTGTAGAAGGACGGGCGATGCGTATTGGCTACGCGTCCCCTCCTGAAATATCTTGCCGGCGCTGCTGCCTGGTTGTATCCCAGGTTGATGCGGATTGCGGTGCCGCTGATCCAGCCTTCATCATCAAATTGCGCATCGGTAAATTGCTTGTATATCTTTCCTTCGTTGGTCAGCACACGGACGGTGTTCGGGATGTAGACTGTGCCCGTAGGAATGGCATCGGTATAGCTGCAACTGTCGTAAGTGCCGCTGCGCACTACAAAGGCAGCCCTGATCTCCAGCGTATCGCCTGTTTCCAGCGTGCCGCCGTTGAGGCCTTTGGTAACATTTATATAGCTTTTGCCGAAGTCGATGTTCTGTGCACAGGCAAAGGACGAGATAAAGAGAATAGGTAGGGAAAGCCATCTCCCGTGCATGCCTCTTAAGGGTAGATTGTCTTTCATAGATGGATGGGTTTTTCAGGATGGTTTCGATACTAAAATTAGCCGGTCCCTGATCCGGTAGCAAGAGTGCTTTTGACCCATTTGAAGCAGTTGTTCTACTTGGGATGAACCCGGGGGATAATACGGTGAATGGTCAATGGTGAATGGGCCGTTCATTGAGGCAGATGCTTTTCTTCGCGGATGCCGTTTTACTTCAAATATTCAATAATCAATGTTCAATTCTCAACGGCGTTTCCAAAATAGAAATGCTCAATATCCGGGAACGTCCCTGAATATTGAGCATTGAATATTGAGTATTAGAAATAAATGACTGCCTGCAACAATAATGATCTGCCTCTGTAAACGACCTATTCACCATTGACCATTCACCTCCCTACTCATAGTTTCCAAACCACTCTGCATCCCAATGCGCCGGGTCGTTGGCCATTTTGTGGACGCGGAAGAAAGAGCGGATCTGGTCTTTTGTGGGAGTGTCGGGGAGGACGAATAGGGGAGCTTTCTGGTGGTAAGACTGAGGGCTTGCATGCTTTAACTTCAATGGGTAGCCGGTGAACTGCAAGGCGGATCGTTGCTGATTTTTCATGTCGGTTTGGATTTAAGGATGTTGGATCTGTTTAGCCTGCCTTTGTTAAAATAGGCAATAAGGACGGGAAAAGCAAGAGAGGGTGAATGGTGAATGGTGAATGAGGTCGTTTATAGGGAGGATGCTTTTCCTTAGCGGCCACTCCCTTTTGAAATATTCAATAATCAATGTTCAATTCTCACGGCGTTTCCAAAATAAAATGCTCAATATTCAGGAACGTCCCTGAATATTGAGCATTGAATATTGAGTATTATAATAAACCGCCATCAATAGTACTAATTCGATGATTTTTGTATCTTAGGATATAAATTTTCCTATGCGGTCATTACAGTTGAAGGCTCATTTGAACGATGCGGATCTGCGATCCCGATTGGTAAGTAGCCGGGG
>DASWNB010000126.1:0-1982 GCA_036399455.1 Flavisolibacter sp.
CGAACCTCAAACCTCAAACTTCAAACTTCAAACTACGCCGCCTGCACTTTCTCATCTTCACCCTGCTCACTATCCAGGTCGAACTCCTGGTGGTGCTCCGGGATTTCCACGTTCTTGAAGCCTTTGAGGTCCAGGCGGGCAACGAAGGCTTTCTGAACGTCCTGTTCGCCGTGGACGAGGAAGATCTTTTTCACTTTGCCGGCATCGAGGTGGCTGAGGAAGCGGATAAGGTCGTCGGAGTCGCCGTGGGCGCTGAGGCCGCCGACTTGCCCGATTTCAGCCACTACGGGACAGGCATCGCTGAATATCTCCACTTCTTTTTCTCCCTTCAGCAGTTGTCCGCCCAGCGATTTGGGGCCGCAATAGCCTACCAGCAGCACGGCATTGTTCTTATTGCCGATACAGTTATTGATATGGTGCCTTACCCGGCCCGCATCGGCCGTACCGCTGGCAGAGATGATGACGCAGGGCTCGGAATAGTCCACCAGGCGGCGGCTGTCTTCTACCGATTCCACGTACTTCAGGCCGGGGAATTCAAACGGGTCGTCATCTATTTCCAGCACCTGCTGGAGCCTGTCGTTGAACTGGTCCTTATATTTTTTAATTGTCTGAGTTGCTTTCAGGCTGAGAGGACTGTCGATAAAATACAGCAGGTTATCAGGCAGCCTTTTTTCGAGGCTGAGCTGGTTGAGGGCGTAAAGCACTTCCTGGGTTCGTCCCACGCTGAAGGCGGGAATGATTAGCTGCCCGCCATTTTCCACGCAGGTTTTCTTAATCCACTTCTGGAGTGTTTCAATGGTGTTGAAGGTAAGGTCGTGGTGCTTGTCGCCGTAGGTGCTTTCCAGGATGATGTAATCCGCAGGCGGCGTTTCGGCCGGGGGCTGAAGCAGCACGGAGCGGTATCGTCCCACATCGCCGCTGAACAGGATGGAGGTTTCTTTCCCGTCCTCATTTATTTTAAGCGTAACGGCGGCGCTGCCGATAAGGTGCCCTGCGTTGGTAAAGTACACTTCCACACCGTCCAGTATGCTGAACCATTCATTATAATCAACGGTCTCGAACAGCTTCAGGGCTTCGGCTACGTCTTCGGACGTATAGAGCGGTTCGTAGGGCGGGAGGTCGCGGGCCGCTCTTTTCTTGTTGATATATTCGGTTTCGTAAGTCTGTATTTCTGCGCTGTCGAAAAGCAGGATTTCGGCGAGGTCCCTTGTGGCGGGCGTGCACCATATCTTGCCACTAAAGCCTTCCTTTACAAGCTTGGGTATAAGCCCGGTATGGTCGATATGCGCATGGGAGAGCACCATCACGTCTATCTTTTGAGGGTTGAAGCCGAAGTGCTGGTTCAGTTCGTCGGTTTCCTTACCCAGGCCCTGGAAAAGGCCGCAGTCCAGCAGGATCTTCTTGCCATTATTTAACCTGATGAGGTGCTTTGAGCCGGTGACGGTGCGTGCCGCACCATGGAAGGATAATTTCATGGTTTTTGAAGAACCAATATCATACCCGTGAAAAACAGATGAATGAGCAGTGCCGCGCTACATAAAATGTACAGCCCTTTCTACAATAAATAAGCAAAGCACTGCCGTCATAAACTTCTGTAAACCATGCAGGTGGCGCTTTGCAGCCGTTCTCGCCGGAAACTTCAATCGGGCATCATCTTGGTATTATTGCAGGTAAGACTAAAAACGGAATTATGGAACACGAACATATAAACAGGTCACGAGTGACCGAAGCAAACGACCGCACCACCTTTATGACCGACCTGGAAAAATGCCTGAGCTTCCTGGAGGAGGAGGGCTATAAAGACCAGTTCAGGGTGGAGAAAAAATATCTTCAATCCATGGCCGATCCCAAAGGCAAGTACAAGCCCAAGGATGTAAAAGCAGTGAACTTCTACCGTTTCGAAGGTATTACGGACCCGGACGACATGTCCATCCTCTATGCCATCGAAACCTGCGACGGCCGCAAGGGTACGCTCATCGACG
>DASWNB010000127.1:0-4403 GCA_036399455.1 Flavisolibacter sp.
CAAGTCCAAAAAAGGCAAGGGTAAGGACGAGGAAGAAGAGGAAGATTTCAAAATAGAGGAAGATGACGAGTTTAAGGACATGGACCTGTTCAACGATCCTGGTTTTGACGACGAAGAAGACGATTTCTAATTCTATTCACCTTCAATAACACCAACCTGACTGACTGCACCTACCGTATCGATGACGTAGTTGCGTTAAAAAAGAAGATGTTGCGCTGGGCCGGCCAGCGCAACATTTTTTGTTTCCTGGATAACCAGCAGTATGGCACCCCGCACGGCCACTACGAATGCCTGCTGGCCGCCGGCGCCACCGCTTCCTGCTCCACCACCCTCCACGACCTCGACCTTTTCCTTCGTGATAACAGGGGCTGGACTTTCGGCCATCTTTCCTATGATCTAAAGAACATCATCCACGGCTTTGATCACCACCGCGAAAGCCGCGTGCCCTTCCCGCCTTTCTTTTTCTTTGCCCCGGAATGTCTTTTCCTGCTTAAAGGCAGCGAGCTGACGATAAGGGCGGATGACCCGGGTTCAATATTCCGGGAGGTGAGCCTTGTGGAAGATGGAGAGGCCGGAGTTACGCTTCCTGTAGAGGTGCAGGAGAGGATATCGAGGGAGGATTACCTGGCCATCATCCAAAAACTGCGGGAGCACATCCTGCGGGGCGATTGCTACGAGATCAACTTCTGCCAGGAGTTCTTTTCTGAAAATGCAGAGATAGACCCGGTTGCCGTGTTTGAACGGCTGATGGAGATTTCTCCCAACCCTTTCTCCGCCCTTTACCGCCACAACGACCAATACCTGGTATGCGCCAGCCCCGAACGCTTTATCATGAAGCAGGGCAACCGCCTGCTTTCCCAGCCCATAAAAGGCACTATCCGCCGCGACCGTACCGATGCCGCCGAGGACCTGAGGCTAAAGGCCGAGCTGGAGGCCAGCGCCAAAGACAGGGCGGAGAACGTAATGGTGGTTGACCTGGTGCGCAACGACCTGTCACGCATCTGCCGCGAAGGCTCGGTGGGGGTGGTCGAGTTGTTTGGCGTTTATGCCTACCCGCAGGTGTACCAAATGATCTCCACGGTAAGCGGCGAGCTGAGGGAAGATGTTTCGTTTTCCTCCATCCTGCACGCCACCTTTCCCATGGGCTCCATGACCGGCGCACCCAAGCACCGGGTGATGGAGCTGATAGACCGCTACGAGGTTTCAGGGCGGGGAATATTTTCCGGCTCGGTTGGCTACTTCAACCCAGAAGGCGATTTTGATTTTAATGTAGTGATCCGAAGCATCATGTACAACGCTGCCAGCCGTTATCTCAGCTACCAGGCAGGCTCCGGCATCACCTTTTACAGCGACCCGCAGAAAGAGTGGGAAGAATGCCTGCTGAAGGCTGAGGCCATAAAAAAAGTGCTGACCGGTGGAAGGTCAGCACTCTGAAAGTGGTGGGCAACAAGTTATCCTTTTGCCGTGCTCAGGAGCAGGCGAATGGATTGTTCCAGGATCTGGGGCTTGCTGGCTTGAAAAAGGGTCATTTTATCTGAAGGGAGCTTCAGCTCGTAGCTTCCGTTGGCGGAAAGCTGCTTGTCGAAGTTCGGGTTCAGGCGATTGAATTCAGAGGGGCTGATTTGCAGGTTCTGTGCAATCACCAGTGAATTGTACTTGCCGGTTACGGTCATGGCTGCTACTGAGGCATCGGTGGCCGCCTCGGGAGATTTGGCCTGTGCCAGGAGCACGTGCTCGGTTTCATTGCGGGTAAGGGTGGTTAGGCCGCCTACACCTTCCATGATATAGTGCGTGGCAATGAACTTTTTCACGTGGTTGCGTGATTCAGTGGGCAGGTGGTACTGGAGCGCCCAGAAATTGCGGCTGCCGCTTTTCCTGATAGCTGCGTTCACGTTACCGGGTCCGCCGTTGTAGGCGGCAATCACCAGCAGCCAGTCATTATAAATGCTGTACAACTGTGTAAGGTAACGGGCGGCGGCATGGGTGCTCTTTGTAAAATCGGTTCTTTCATCCTTGTACCGGCTCACTTTAAGACCGAGCCCACGGGCGGTTTCCGGCATAAGTTGCCAGGGGCCTACGGCTCCTGCCCATGATGTGGCGGAATTTTTCAGGTTGGATTCGATAACAGCCAGGTATTTCAGTTCGTTGGGGAGACCGTGGCGGGTCAGAACGGCGTCCATCATGTCGAAGTAAGGCTTGCCCCAGCCTTTCATTTTCTCAAGGTTGTCGGTGTGCTTGTCCATGTAATCCTCTACGAAGCTGATGGCCTGGGGATTGAGTTTGGCAGCGTGGAAACCGTCGGTGGTGGTTTCGTTGTTAAAGAGATCTTTAAAACCTTCTTGCGGGCGGCTAACGGTTGGTTCTTTTTTTATCAGGGAGTCGTGGATGGCTTGTTTTGGTTGGTTGGAGGCTTCGCCTTGTTCGGGTGCACCAGTAGCGTTTCCGGGGATGGTTAAGCTGATGAGGCTGGTGGCTAACAATAAAAGTTTGTTCATCACAAAATTTGTGTTTAGAAGATGAAGTCAAATCACACGGTTACCTTACTCGCCTTTATTGTTGCATCAGTCGATGCGAAAAGCGTAGCAAAATTACCTCATTCTGTTGACAACACATCACCTGAAGTCCAAAAGAAGCGTTAGAGGAATGTTTAAATACTGGCAAACTGATGGCGGGGATGCCGGTGAGATTGGCAAAAACAGTGAAGATATCGCCCATATACATGGCCAGCGGGTCCTTGTCCTTCACCCCCAGCCGGTAGGCCACGGTAGGCGAGGTAGGAGCTATAATAAAATCGAACTTACTGAAAATCAAGTCAGTCTGCTGCTTCAGCAAGCGTCTTACCTGCTGGGCTTTGGTGTAATAGGCGTCAAAATAACCCGAGCTCAGCACGAAGCTGCCGAGCATGATCCGCCTTTTAACTTCTATTCCAAACCCATGAGACCGGTTTTCTTTATAAAAATCCAGCAAACCGGCATTTTTTTTGGCAGGCGCGGCTCCAAACCTCACTCCATCGTACCTGGACAGGTTGGAAGAAGCTTCAGCCGTAGTTAATATATAATAGGTAGGAACAATGTAGTCGGTCAGTTCAAAAGGCACCTCTTCCACCGTATGGCCTTCAGCTTTCAGTTTTTCTATCTGTTCACGAATAGCTGCTGCAATCTCAGGATCAATGGAAGGATGGTTAAGCCATTCGGGGAAGAAAGCGATCCGATGACCGATGACCGATGAGGGACCACCGATGCCTTCGTGCGTACCATTCTCCATTACCCCGGCAGCCGCTCGCCCCTCATCGGTCATCGGTGATCGGTGATCGGCTATCGGTTGTCGGTCATCGGTCGTCCCATCATATTCATCCGGTCCCTGGATTACCTCCAGCACCGCAGCGGCATCTTCTACACTATTCGCAAGTATTCCGATCTGGTCGAACGAAGAAGCGTAAGCAAGGAGCCCGTGGCGGGAGACCCTGCCGTAGGACGGCTTAAGGCCTACGATGCCGCAGAAATCGGCGGGGAGGCGTACGGAGCCGCCCGTATCGCTCCCCAGCGAAACCATGCAAAGGCCGGCCTTTACGGCTGCGCCGCTGCCCCCGGAGGAACCGCCGGGTACCAGCGAGGGGTCGATGGGATTGAGAACAGGTCCGTAAACCGAATGTTCATTGGTAGAGCCCATCCCGAACTCGTCACAGTTCTGGCGGCCGATGATGATGGCGCCTTCCTGCAGCAGCCTTTCCACGGCAGTGGCGGAGTACACCGCAATAAAGTTCCGGAGGATGCCCGAGGATGCTGTGGCGGGATGGTCCTTATAGCAGATGTTGTCTTTGAGCCCTGTAACTACGCCGTGCAGGCGTCCTCTTTGCCCCGGGGGCAGGCTGTCGAGGCTTTCGGCACGCGCCAGCGCTTCACCAGCATATACTTCTACGAAGGCATTGAGGTGGCGGTTCTGTTCAATAGCAGAAAGATAGTGCTGTACGGCCTGTACACACGTGGTCATGCCGCTGTTGAGGGAGGCATGGTATTGTTCAATGGAAGAAAAGTGGAACAAGGGACCTTTTCTGGTGAGAAGGATCAGGACGGGGTGGTGGTAGAGCTGGCTTTCCTTGTGTCAGGTTCCTTATCAACTACACTGTCTTCGATTTCCTTGCGCACATTGCTCTTGGCATCGTTGAATTCCCTTACACCTCTTCCGAGGCCGCGCATCAGCTCAGGAATTTTCTTACCGCCGAACAGCAGCAATACAACGAATGCAATCAGGAGAATTTCGGTCCAACCAAAGTTTCCCATATGAGGATGATTTTAAGAATTTGAAAGAATAGAGTACAAAAGTATTGAAACAGTAATCATTTGTACTATTTAATTAGCAATATTATTATCGGTGGACTGAAGGGCTGATAGCTGTTAGCTGTT
>DASWNB010000128.1:0-6230 GCA_036399455.1 Flavisolibacter sp.
CGGACACGAAACAAAAATGTTTTCGATCTGCTATATGCCCGCCGTGCTTGGAAGCATACTGCTGATCTTCGACCATCGAAAATACTGGATAGGCGCAGCGCTCACAGCACTGTTCACGGCCATACTCGTTGCCATGAACCACCCGCAGATCGCTTACTACCTTTTCCTGGCCCTGGGTATCATGACCATCTTCTATATCGTACGGTGGATCAGGCAAAAAGACTTCAGGCATATGGCCTTAGCCCTGGGACTTATGCTGGGCGCCGGTGCGGTGGGACTGCTTACCAATGCCGTGCACCTGCTTTCCACCTACGAATACCAGGCGGAAACCATCCGCGGGGGCCATTCGGACCTGGTGACACCGCAGGCCGGTGATGCCGAGCACGGGTTGAGCAAGAATTATGCTTTTGCCTACAGCCTGGGCATATCCGAGCCTTTCGTGCTGATGGTGCCCCGCATGTTCGGCGGCAGCAACGACCACATTGAGGTGGCCGAGGCAAAATCAAAAGCGATCACAGCCCTGCGCACCCTGCCGCAGGAAGCGCAGCAGTTCTTCTTCCAGAACCTGGGCTTCCTTTTCGGGCAGACCGATGACGGCGAGCTGTTTGCCAAAACCTACTGGGGCGGCATCGGCGGCACATCGGGACCTCCCTACTCGGGAGCCATCGTCTGCTTCCTGGCCATCATGGCCATGTTTGTGCTGGACAACCGGCACAAGTGGTGGATGATGGCGGCCATACTGCTGGCCGTTGTCATGTCGTGGGGTGAATATTTTGAAGACGTGAACCTGCTTTTTTACAAATACCTCCCGCTTTACAACAAATTCAGGGCGCCGTCCATGATCATGGTCATCCCGCAGTTGCTGCTGCCTGCGCTGGCCGTGATGGGACTGCACAAGATTGCCTTCCACGATGAAAAAATGGACAAGGCCCCGCTCTGGCCGCGCATCAAAAAAGGACTGATCGCCAATGGCGTGGTGCTGGGTGTGCTCTTCCTGCTTTATATGTCGTTTGATTTCCTTTCAAAGAACGACCAACTGCTGATGCAGCAGATCAATGAGTCGGGACAACCGCAGCTCACGCAGATTGTAAATACATTTTACGAGGGATTGAAAGAAGACAGGAAATCGCTGATGCTGGGAGATATATTCCGCTCACTGGGCTTTATGGCCGCCGCCTTTGTGGTGATTTATATGCTGTACAGGAGAAAGATGGGCGCCGTCCTGGGCTTCAGCATCATTGCCCTGCTCAGCTTTATCGACCTGGTGGTGATCGATTCCATTTACCTGAACAAAACGGATTATATGGAGCCTACGGGAGCCGTTGGCGAAGTGCCGCTGACGCAGGCCGACAATATCCTGCAGGCGGACAAGTCGTTCTACCGCGTGTACAACCGCTCACAGCTCACCGAAAACCTCACCTCGTACCACTACAATTCCGTTGGCGGCTACCACACGGCACGCCTGCGCATTTACAACGACCTTATCGACAGCCAGATCTCCAAGGGGAACCCGGCCGTGATGAATATGCTCAATGCAAAATATATTATAGAGAAGGACCCGCGGACCGGCGCTACCACAAGCGCCACTCCCAACCCCGGCGCATTGGGCAACGTTTGGTTTGTCAGGAATATCCTAACCGTCCCCGGACCACGGGAAGAGATGAAGGCCCTGGACAGCCTGAACCCGGGGGAAACAGCAGTGATGCAGCAGTCGTTCAGGAACAGCCTGGGCAACCTGCCGTCCACCTTCCCCGTTGCAGGCCCCATCCAACTGGTAAAGAACGATAACGACGTGATAACCTACCGCTCCTCATCCACGGCCAACGAGTTCGCGGTGTTCAGCGAGGTGTATTACACCGCGGGCTGGAAAGCGTTCATCGATGGAAAGGAAGCGCCCATTGCAAAAGTGAACTATGTACTGAGAGGGCTTTCCGTTCCGGCGGGCAACCACGAAATCATCTTCCGCTTCGAGCCGCAGGGATTCCTGACCGGCAGGAAGCTGACCTCTATCTTTTCCATAATACTTATGCTGATGCTGGTGGCCGGTATATTCCTGGAGTGGAGGGAAAGGAGAAGAACGGCCGTCGCGAAATGAAAATAGCCAGCCTGGTATGGTTCCCGGTCTTTCCCGCCCGCTTTGGCGGACAGAAGGGCATCGCGCTTTTCCAGGAACATCTTTCACTTCATTTTCCCATCACCTGCATTTGCTCTTCGGACAACAAGCCCGAAGCGCAAATGCAGTTGGCTTTAGCGCCCATCCTGCCCCGCTCCAAAACACAGTTCATAAACCCGGTGTGCTGGATAAAGATCCTCCGCAGGCTGCGCCGCGAAAAGGCGGACATCCTCCTGCTGGAGCATCCCTATCATGCCCTGGTTGCCGTGCTGGCAAAAAAGCTGTACGGCCTGCGCATAGTGCTGCACCAGCACAATATCGAGTACCTGCGTTTCCGCCAACTGAAGCGTTGGTGGTGGCCCCTGCTGAAACGCCTGGAATCCCTTGCCTGCCGCCAGTCCGGCCTGGTATTTTTCAAGACGGAAGAAGACCGCCGCCAGGCGCTACATGATTTTGGATTGGATGCAAAAAAGACCTTCATCCTTCCTTACGGCATCGAAAGAAAACAACGCCGCCCCAACAGCCGCGGGCTGCTGCAGCAAAAGCATTCGCTTCACCCCGAAGAAAAGATCATCCTCTTTGCCGGCACGCTCGACTACGAACCCAATGCCGAAGCCGTGGAGAAAATCTACAGCGAGCTGGCTCCCCGCCTCCGGCAATCCGGCCACAACTATCGCATCCTGGTATGCGGAAGAAACAGGTTCACCCAATTCCATTACCTCAACCAGCTTCACCATCCCCAGGTGCTGCTGGTGGGCGAAGTGGAAGACATCGACCTGTACTTTGAAGGCGCCGACGTATTTATCAATCCCGTTTCCGGCGGCGGCGGCATCCAAACCAAAATCCTCGATGCCCTTGCCCATCACCTTCCCGTAGCCTGTTTCACCCACATGCTTTCCGGCCTCGACGCCTCCACCTGTCCCGGCAAACTCTTCCCCGCCCAACCCAACGACTGGAACGACTTTGCCCTGAAGCTGGAACAGGCCCTCTCACAACCGCCCCTTCCAACACCGGAAAGTTTCTTCCATTACTACGGCTGGGAGAAAATAGCGGCGGATGCCTTCGTGAGGATCAGGGAATTGGGAATTGGAAATTAGGGATTGGGCTGCAAGCTTGGTGTACGTACAACCTATGAGCATTCATTATTATAAAAATTTTTAAGCCTAACCGCCAGGACGCCAAGACGCAGGGAAAGGAAAACCATAAGGGCTTGAGGCTTGCGGCTGATTATTTCGTTATTCCTCCTCCTCTTTGTTTCTTTGCGTCTTATGGTCTTTGCGTCTTTGCGTGAAATGTTCTCGCGTCCTGGCGTCCTGGCGGTTAAAATTCACGATTCACGATTCACGATTGACGATTGACGATTGACGATTCACGATATTCACCATTGACCATTCACCATTCACCAATGAAAGTCAGCATACTGCTTCCGGTTTATAACAGCGAGGGCTATCTAAAGGCCACGATGGATAGTTTGCTGGCGCAGACGCTGCAGTCGTTTGAGCTGATAGTGATTAATGATGGGTCAACGGATGGATCGGCGGAGATTATCAGGTCGTATAACGATAACCGTATTGTTTACGTGGAGAATGAAGGGAACAGGGGATTGATCTATACGCTGAACAGGGGGATAGAAATGGCAAGGGGCGAATACCTGGCAAGGATGGATGCGGATGATGTTTGCCTGCCTGCAAGGCTGGAGCTTCAGAGCCGGTGGCTGGACGAACACCCGGGTACGGGCCTGGTGGCCTGCTTTATTGATTTTATCGACGGAGAAGGAAAGCCCGAGGGAATTTGGGAGCTGGACAGGAAGACGGTGAGCCATAAAGACATCAGGAGCAGGATGCCGGGAGAGAACTGCCTGGCGCATCCTTCGGTGATGGGAAGGACGGAGATGTTCCGCAAATTCAGGTACAGCCCGGGGCAGAAGCACATAGAGGATTATGACCTTTGGCTGCGGATGCTGGGAGAAGGCTGCGTGCTGGAAAAGCTGCCCGAAGCCTTGCTGCTGTACCGGCTTCATCCCCAGTCCGTGACGCATACGAAGCTGAAAAAGACAAATTTTTTCTTAAAACACTTCCACTGCAAAAGAAAATACCTGCGGGGCCGGATAAGAAAAGGCAAATTCAATATGTTTGACCTCCGGGTAACCATCGAAATGATGGCCGACCTGGTAAAGGCATTATTAAAAAGCATAAAACGCAGACTCTTAAAATAACCGATGTATCGCCTGTTCCTGTTGAAAAGATGGGTGGAAGACCTGCTGATGTTCCCGCTCATTCTGCTGGGAAGGTTCATTGCGCGCCGCAGGCCGCTGGGAAGGGAGTATGAAACCTTTTTCTTCTTCCCCTTCTACCACATCGGCGGCGCCGAAAAAGTGCATGCCGCCATCGCAAAGGCCACGGGCAACCCCAACTGCATCATCTTCTTTACCCGCAAATCGCAAAACGATCTTTTCTACAAGGAATTTGAAAGCTCGGGCTGCGTGATGAAAGACATCTCGCGTTATACCGATAACAAATGGATCTACTTCGTGAACATCGTCTTCCGCGGCATCATCTCGGGCTACATCAACAGCCAGAAAAAAAAGCCCGTGGTATTTAACGGCCAGTGCAATTTCGGCTACAAGATCTCCCCCTGGATAAACAAAAGCATCCCGCAAATAGAATTGATCCACTCGCTTTGCAGCTTCTCTTACATCCGCATACCCTTCCTCCCCTTCATCACCCGCACCGTAATGATCAGCACCATCCGCATCCAGGAACACCTGGACCTGTATAAGCGCTTCGGAATTCCCCTTTCGCTGGGCGAGAGAATACAGTTTATTATGAACGGGATTGAGTTACCGGGGAGAGCGACGACCGATAAGCGACAACCGATGAGCGATGAGCGACAACCGACAACCGATGATAGACCACGGATAAGCGATGAACGACAAGCGCAAAACGAAAAGAATGGTCCGCCTGAAGACCGGTCATCGGTTAACGGTCATCGGTTAACGGTCCTCTACGTCGGCCGGGGCACGGCGGAAAAACGCGTGGACCTGATAGCGGAGATGGCGAAGAGGATGCACGGGAAGGAGGAGAATATCACCTTTCAGTTTTTGGGAGAGGTAAAGGATTCCATACCTGCGGAACTGCAGGGGTTCTCTTATTTCTGGGGCAACCAGGGCGACCCGGCAAAGATCGATTCCATCTACCGCAAGGCGCAGGTGCTGATACTGGTTTCCGATACCGAAGGCTTCCCCATGGTGGTGATGGAAGCTATGGCAAGAGGGCTGGCCATTGTATCGACCGCCGTAGGCGAAGTGCCGCTGCATGTGCAGGACGGCGTTAACGGCTACCTCGTGCACGACTTCAGGAACAGGGAAGCAGTAGTGGAAGAAAGCATGCAGCACATACTCCACCTTCACAACAACCGCGGGCTGCTGTCCGGGATAGCAGAGCGCAATATAGATTACGCGTACAGTCATTTCGGGATGGACCGCTTCCGCAGGGAGTACAATGAATTATTCGACAGGATGAGAACAGGGAATTGGATATGAACAGGCAGGTATTGATCATAACCTACTATTGGCCGCCCAGCGGCGGGTCTGCCGTGCAGCGCTGGCTTTCCTTTGCCAACCGCCTGGCTGCAAGGGGCTGGGAGGTGCACGTGCTGACGGTGGATGAAGCCTATGCCACTTTCCAACTGTACGACGAAAGCCTGCTGAAGGAAATAGATCCACGCATCCGCGTACATACTACCAAAACAAAAGAGCCTTTCAAGTATTATAAATCATTGCTTGGAAAGAACAGCATTCCGAAGCCCGCATTCTCCAACGAAAGCAATCCCGGGTTCCTTAAAAAAGTATCCCGCTTTATCCGCGGCAATTTCTTCATCCCCGACCCCCGCAGGGGCTGGAAAAAATACGCCGTAGCCAAAGCCCTCCAGTTAATTCAAGGCGAAGGACTTCGCCACGTGATCACCGCCGGCCCGCCCCACTCCACGCACTTTATCGGCAAAGAACTGAAAGAAAGAACAGGCGTGCAGTGGATAGCCGATTTCCACGACCTCTGGACCGACGTGATCTATTACGACATGCTCTACCACCTGCCCTCCATAAAAAAACTTGACCTGG
>DASWNB010000129.1:0-2085 GCA_036399455.1 Flavisolibacter sp.
TATTCTCCCGCGTAGGATGCACCCTGTTTGACAAAAATATATAGACCAGGTCCGTCTCCGGATCCACCCAAACGGCGGTTCCTGTAAAGCCTGTGTGGCCAAAGGTTTGTGGAGAAGCCTGCAGTGATGGATATCGATTCTTCGTACCGACGGAATCCTTCTCCGGCTTATCAAACCCAAAGCCCCTGCGGCTCGTGCCACTTTGGTAGGCCGTGAACAGGTCGATCGTTTCCTTCTTCAGGTAACGTTCGCCATGCAGTTCGCCCCCATTGAGTAACATCTGGTAAAGAAGTGAAAGATCATAGGCATTGGAAAACAACCCCGCATGACCGGCAACACCACCAAAGAGCGAGGCACCTTCGTCGTGTACATAGCCGCGCAGCAGTTGCTTGCGGAACTGTTTTTCTTCTTCCGTAGGCACGATCCTTTCAGAGCCGATCGACTTCCAGGGATTGAAGCCTGTGGTACTCATGCCCAGCGGCAGGTAAAAAGTCTTGCGGGTGTATTCGTCGATGTTCATGCCTGAAACGGCTTCTACAATTTTAGCCAGGAAGATGAAGTCATTGTCGCTGTACACATACTTACCTTTTTCTGTCAGGGGACTGGCAAGGATGCGCTGAAAAAGCGTATCATTCCAGTCCTTGCGCAAGTATAGGTTACGGGCCACGGGGATGTTGAACAGGGTGTCCATCTTAGTCTTATAAAGATGGGCACTAGGTGTTCCGGAGGCATCCAGTGTTTCCTTGTAAAAAGGGATAAAAGGATTCAATCCTGCCTGGTGCAGTAAAATGTCTTTAACCGTTAAGCCTGCTTTGTTAGTACCGCGTGTCCAGGGGAGGTAATCTCCCAGCGTGGCGTCCAGGCTCACTTTGCCCTGCTCGTACAACTTCATGATGGCAACGGTGGTTGCCGAGATCTTTGTAACCGAAGCAAGGTCAAAAATACTTTCAAGGGTAACAGGCATCGACCTGGGGTCGAACTCGTAATTGCCAAATGCTTTATGGTACTTGATGCGCCCACCTTGCGCCGCTAAAACCACAGCACCGGGAAATGCACCCTGGGCAATTCCATTTGTTACGATGCTGTCAATAGCCAGCCAGGGTGCCGATACACCTACAGGCATGCGATTCGACACGGCGATACCAGAACCGTATGGAATGGTACAGATACTCACCGGGAGCTTGCCGGTGGCAGTTACGGCACCATGTAAAAAATCAGCGGCTGATTGTTGAAATGGAACATCGTCCTGGTGAACGGCAACAAGGGTTTTTGCCGTACAGAAATTCTGCGCCGCGTATACATTCCCGAACATAAAAGTTGCGGTCGGGAAAGCCTGCAGCGAAGACCAGAGCTGCATTGCAGCAGTACCCAACCCGTAATTATTTGCTGGGCGGAACGAATATTCATGAACGCCAATGATCACTGCGTCATACAATCCCGCTTCAATACTCCGTACAATAGCCCCTGCTTTTGCAGTATCGTCTTTATAAGAAAAAGAAAACGTGTCTGCTCTTAAGTCCTGCACCAGCCTGTTACCGAAAGTGTTTACAGCCGTTCTTCCCAGTCCAACATAGGCAATCTTCTGCCCGGGCTTCAGCGGAAAGAAGGAAGCCTCATTTCTCAACACGGAGATGGTGCTTTTCGCAACCGCTTTCTTAATGTCGTCCGTTTTTGCATTGAGGTCGTTCAATAGATTAGCCGTGTCTACATATTGTGCCCGCTGCAGTCCCAGGTCGAACTTGGCAGCCAGTACTTTCCTTACTTTGGAATCGATCTCTTTTTGCTTGATGCGTTTTTTGTCTACCGCAACTTTTATCGCTTCAATGGCAGCCGGCACGTCTTCCGGCAGGCAAAGCATATCGTTGCCTGCAATTATTGCTTCTACGGCAGCTTCCCCGGCAGGGAAGAATTTAGTGACTCCTTTCATCTCCAGTCCGTCGGTAAAAGTCAGTCCTTTATAATTCATCTCATCCCGCAGCAGCTCGGTTACATTGGCCCTGGAAAGAGAAGTAGGCCGGTTTGCCGTATTATCAATGGCAGGAATAGAAAGGTGAGCGATCATGACACTTCCAACGCCAGCTTTAA
>DASWNB010000130.1:0-1972 GCA_036399455.1 Flavisolibacter sp.
TCCCGCCTGCTGCGGGACAAGTGCGTGAAATCTCCTCGCGTCTTGGCGTCCTGGCGGTTAACCCCAGGAACCTTCCACCCACGGAGACTCCGAAGCAAGGCCTGTGAATAATGTCTAAAGGGGATCACTTCCTTTTTTAAATCCTCAATATTCAATGCACAATTCTCAATTTTCAAGTTGTCTCCAATTGAGGACCGCACTTGAAAATTGAGCATTGAATATTGGGAATTAAGACGCCAGGAAACATACATCTACTAAACAATCGAACTTCTAAGCGCTTGGACCGTGGACTGTTGACACCTCCACAAATACCCTTCCGCCTCTTTCAACTACCGGGTAGGTTTTAATGGGCTCTTTGCCTGGTCCTGCTGTGACGGCTCCGCTGCGGATCGAAAACTGTGAACCGTGCCAGGGGCATTGAACGGTGGAGCAGATAAGGCTTCCTCCTGCCAGCGAGCCGCCCTTGTGGGGGCAGCGATCGTCAAAGGCAGCAAAGCCATCTTCGGTGCGGGCAAGCACTATTCTTTTATTTCCAATGTGAAGAAGTTTCATGGCGTTCACTTTCAGTTCATCTACGGCAGCGGCGTCTATGGTTGCCTGTTCCGGGCTGAAGTGAGCTTCGTTCCATTTACCTGAGTTCGCGTAGCGCTGGTCAATACCTATCTGGTTACGGTACACCAGAGTGCCACCCATCCATCCTGCTATGCCGGTAAGGATCATGCCTGCAAGTTCCATGGCGAGGAGGATGGAGTGCTGCGCCTCATCGTTGCGTCGGTAAAGTGCGGCGCCAAGGAAAGCCAGGAGAGCCGTGCTGTTGGTGAGGCCGTGCATCGCTGCCCGCTTCTTGCCCGAGCTTTTGGGAGGGACGGTATGGATAAAATCAATAATGCCCGGAATAGCGGCAACTGCGGCAGCCACCACACCGGCCACGTTAAGCAGGTAAGCCGTATAGAAAAGCTCCGGCTTGTCGAGCAGCCAACCTGCCGCATGGGCCAGCAGCGTGCCTGTATAAAAAGCAATGGGAAAAGGAATAAGCATCGGGTGCAGCGGGTGCGATTTGATGCTGGCTTTGCTTTTCATATTTTTTGCAGCATAACAGCAAAAAGCTTACCGGGGGAGGGGTAGAAGGCAAAAGGCGGAAGGTAGAAGGTAGAAGGTAGAAGGAAGGCAGAAGGTGGAAGGCGGAAGCGGAAGGTAGAAGGAACCCTGCTCGCAGTTCGCTACTGGCAACTCACAGCTTGCCTCCGGTTATACCTTACGCCCGCCTGAATTTACGGGGTACCTGGCGGAGGCTGAGTTCCACGGTATCTGTGGCCTCCCGGTATAGTTCGGGCTGGCCTTCTGGAATTTTCCTCAGCAGCATTTTGCATTCAAGAAGAAAGACACCTGCAAAGTCTGGATCGTGCTCAGCTATTTCCCTGCAGTTGTCGATGATGTCCGCGTACTTGATTGTTTGGGAGTCGGGGCTGGTCTTGGAAATGCGTTCGGCTTCCTTTGTTTTCCGCTTTCTCCTGTTCCAGCGCGGGTAGGCGGATTTTACATAAACATCTGTCAGCTCAACTACAAGGTTAAGGGTTTGCTTTGCGTCCTCATCATTCATAGTGGAACGCAGAAAACCATGCAGCGCTTTCTGATCCACACCGGTGTCTTCCAGTACATCGTGCAGCAGGGCGGCGGCAAGAATGGGAAGTGAAGAGGTATACCGCCGGCACATCTCCATCACCCTAACCGGGTGGGCAATGTACCGCTCCGAAGCGTATTTTCTTACCTGCGTGCCGTGAGCTTTGTCTGCAAATTCCCTTACCTGTTCAAGGATGCTGTCCATAGTGGGAAGAGTGCAAAGTTTGGACCGGGGAGGTCGTGAATCGTCAATCGTCAATCGTGAATCGTGAATGGGGCGCTTTATTGAACGGTTAACGGTTGTCGGTCATCGGTCATCGGTCATCGGTTATCGGTTATCGGTTATCGGTTA
>DASWNB010000131.1:0-4951 GCA_036399455.1 Flavisolibacter sp.
CAGACCGTGTTTTTATTTCACCTATGTGTGTTTGTCCGGTGGCTTTACTTGAATGTTACTAGGAGTATTACGTAGGGGAAGGGCCGTTTTTTAGGCTTTTAGGGCCTGTTTTCTTAGCCGGCTTAAAGGAAAATACTTAAAAAATATCTCGTTGACTTTCAGGGACTTAGGCGGGAAAACAGGGCTTGTGATGTATTTTTCCGCAAAAAATTAGTAAAAATACTTGCATCTAAAAAAAACGGCTATTATGTTTGTTCTCGCTAACGAACTGGTAAGCAGAATACCCTAGAAAACAATAACTGGTTCATTTAGCTCCCTAAGAAAACAAGCCTAATTCCGTACCATGAAAAAGCTTATCCTCATCATCGCCGCCACTTTACTGTATTCAGTAACCTTCTCCAATCCCGTTAATAAAGCCGCCAACACTGGCAAATGGCAAAACAGCTCTACCTGGAACCAGGGCCGCAAGCCCGCCACAGGTGACACCATCATTATCCCCCTTGGTAAAGTTGTAACTGTAGAAGACAATGAAAACCTGGGCCTGGTTTACATCAAGGTTTATGGTGTGCTGAAGTTTTCCAGCGGTAAGCTGGACCTTGCCGACAACAGCATCGTACGTGTTTACAGCCTCGGCCGCATAGAAGGCTCCGGCAGCAACTCCGAGCAGTTGAGAATTGGTAGCGACAAGGTGTTCAGGGGTTCTGATCCCGCAGTTCTCGGCCCTATGATGGCTGATGGTACTTCCAGCTCTTTTTCTCCCTTCGCCGAAGTACTTCCCGTAAAATTCCTGGGCTTCTCCGCCGTACTGAAGAATAAGGACGTACTGGTCCAGTGGTCTACCACCGAAGAAGTGAACGCCTCCGTATTCGAGCTGGAGCGCAGCTACGACGCCTCTAACTGGACTACCATCGCTTATGTTGCCGCCGCCGGTAACACCAGCGCCACCACCAACTACTCTTATACCGATAAAAATATTACCTCGGGCACCGTTTATTACAGGGTAAAGCAGGTCGACATGGACGGCAAGTTCACTTTCACTCCCGTTCGTTCCGTGAAGCCCGGCACCATCGAGAAGGCAGAAGTGAATATCGCCTCCATGGGCCAGAGCAAAGTGCTGCTCCAGTTCCCCAGGGAGATCAGCGGCACCGTAGTGGTTCGCTTCACTTCTCCCAACGGCCAGCTTCTGGCCCAGCAAACCCTGAACAAGCCCTTTGGCCAGGTTGTCCTGAACACCACTGCCAGCCTGAAAGGCAACTACATCATTTCCCTGAGCAACGGCCAGGACCTGAACGTAGCAGGCAAGGTGATTCTCTAAACTCGTTTTTTTAGGCGTTGAGGAATTAGACCCCGGGTTTCTACCCGGGGTTCCATTTTTGGGAGGAGGTAGAAGGTTTCAGGAGGGGAGAAGCTGATGGATAAAGGAGAAAATATTCAATAATCAACGCTCAATGCTCATGGCTCAAGTAGTCCTCCGGATTGGAAACCCCTTGAAGATTGAGCATTGAATATTGAGAATTACAAACAAAAGACTGCCTGCTAAAAAAGCGCATCTTCTATCATAAAGACTCCTCTGTGGACTGTGGACCGTGCTGCGCCTGCGGCAAGCCTTCGGCGGCCGAAGTGACCGTGGACCTCTCCTGGCATAGTTCCACTAACACTCCATTGGTGCCCTTCGGATGAAGAAAACACACCAGCTTGTTGTCAGCACCCTGCTTGGGCGCTTCGTTCAGCAGAACAAAGCCCTCTTCCCGCAGGCGGGCCATTTCGGAGTGTATATCAGCTACTTCAAAGGCTATATGATGAATGCCTTCCCCCTTTTTATCGATAAACCGGCGGATAACGCCTTCTTCGGAGGTGGATTCCAGGAGCTCAACCTTGGTCTCGCCTTTCTGGAAAAAAGCGGTGTTTACCTGCTCGGAGGCTACGGTTTCGGTTTTGTAGCAGGGACAGTTCAGCAGTTTTTCGAACAGGGGCACGGATTCTGATAATAATTTAACGGCAATTCCGATGTGTTCGACCTTTAACATGGAAGACTCTTTACGAATTAAGGTAAAATTTGACATTCCGCCCGGCGGCAAACCTCAAAGTACCGCCATTTTGAGGTAAATTTGCACTTTGAAGATAATTTGAATTACAGAATATGTTGCAACTCCCCATATACCTTGACCATAACTCAACCACCCCCTGCGACCCCCGGGTTGTAGAGGCAATGGTTCCCTATTTCACCAATAATTTTGGAAATGCCGCCAGCCGCAGCCATCCCTTCGGGTGGCAGGCAGAAGAAGCTGTTGATTATGCCCGTGAGCAGGTGGCTAAACTGATCGGCGCCGATCCCAAAGAGATCATCTTTACATCGGGCGCTACCGAGGCGGACAACCTGGCCATTAAGGGCGTATTTGAAATGTACGCTACCAAAGGCAATCACATCATTACCTGCAATATTGAACATAAGGCCGTACTGGATACCTGCAAGCACGTGGAAAAGCTGGGCGCCGAGATCACTTACCTCAAGGTTAAACCCGACGGACTTGTTGACCTCCAGGAGCTCGAAGCAGCCATCAAGCCAACTACCATCCTCATTGCCCTCATGTACGGCAACAACGAGATAGGCGTGGTGCAGCCCATGCAGGAAATCGGCAAAATTGCCCGCAAGCACGGCGTGCTGGTGTTTTCGGACGCCACACAGGCCGTTGGAAAGATACCCGTGGACGTGAACAAGGACGGCATAGACCTGCTGGCCATGACCGCCCACAAAATGTACGGTCCCAAGGGCGTTGGCGCCCTGTACGTCCGCCGCAAGAACCCCCGCGTGAAAGTAACCGCCCAGATGGACGGCGGCGGCCACGAAAGAGGCATGCGCAGCGGCACCCTCAACGTTCCCGGTATCGTTGGATTTGGTAAGGCCTGCGAGCTTTGCCTGAACGAAATGGATAAGGATGCGGCCCATACAAGCAAGCTCCGCGACAGGCTGGAAGCTGCCCTGCTGACACTGGAAGAAGCCTATGTGAACGGCAGCCGCGAACACCGCCTGCCCCACGTTACCAACATCTCCTTCAAATACGTTGAAGGCGAAGGCCTGATGATGGGCTTCAACAAGGAGATAGCCGTGTCTTCCGGATCGGCCTGTACCTCTTCTTCCCTGGAGCCTTCCTACGTGCTGAAAGCGCTGGGCCTGGGCGACGATCTGGCACATAGTTCGCTCCGTTTTGGGTTGGGACGCTATACTACAGAAGAGCAGATAGATTACACCATCGAGCAGGTGTCCAAAACAGTAAATAAGCTGAGGGAAATGAGCCCCCTCTGGGAAATGTACAAAGACGGTGTGGACATGGACAGCATTGAATGGGCACACCATTAACAATAAATCGCGGAAGGGGATATTCCTCTTTCGAACTTTAAAACCAAGAAATCATGGCATATTCAGATAAAGTTCTCGATCATTACAACAACCCTCTGAACGTGGGTACGTTGGACAAAAGCAAGGCTAACGTAGGCACCGGCCTCGTTGGAGCTCCCGAGTGCGGCGACGTGATGCGCCTGCAGATCGAGGTGGACGAAGCCGGCGTGATCAGGGACGCCAAGTTCAAGACCTTCGGCTGCGGTTCCGCCATTGCTTCCTCTTCACTGGCTACGGAATGGCTGAAGGGTAAAACGGTGGAAGAAGCGGTTAAGATCGACAACATGGAAATTGTTGAAGAACTCAACCTGCCTCCCGTTAAGATCCACTGCTCCGTGCTGGCCGAAGACGCCATCAAGGCCGCTATCAACGACTACCGCAAGAAAAACGGCCTGCCTGAGCTCCAGTTTGAAGAAAGTGTAGTTCATTAATAAAGCTGTTAGCCGATAGCTGTTGGCTTTTAGCCAAACAGCCATCAGCTAATGGCCATAAGCCAAAAGCCATAAACTATGGTTGCAACAGAAAACTCAATTTACGTAAGCGATAAGGCCAAGCTGAAAGTGCAGCAGTTGATGCAGGATGCCGGTATTACCGGTGATTCTTCCTACTTCCTCAGGGTGAGCGTAGTAGGCGGCGGATGCTCCGGCCTGAGTTACAAGCTTGACTTTGACAACGAGCAGAAGCCTATGGACCAGGTTTTTGAGGATAATGGAGTAAAAGTGGTGACCGATCTGAAGAGCTTCCTGTACCTGGTGAACACGACCCTCGATTTCTCGGACGGCCTCAATGGCAAAGGATTCTATTTTAGCAATCCCAACGCCAGCCGTACCTGTGGTTGTGGCGACAGCTTTGCTGTATAGTTTGACCTTCTCATATAGATCCCGCAGCTTTTTTTAATAAGGTTGCGGGATTTTTTTTTATTTTTCGAAGATCAAACACACATAAACTAAAACTGACTGACAATGAACACCTCCGTAGATACCTCTACGCTCATCTTTGAATGCATTGACGGGAAAGACGATCATTTCAAAATAGAAGTAGGCAACGGCCAGCGCATCATGCTTGGATGTGCTACGCAGGAAGGCGTGACACCTATCCGCGAGCTGGAAAACGGCGGCGGCTGCCTTGTTCTTACCAATAATAACGGCCTGCTCCGGCTCGATGCTTCCGGCTGTCCCCTCCCGGTAAAAGTGAATGGCAACGTGGTCACCTCCGCCAACGTGGGCATAACCGATGTGCTGAAGGTGGGCGACTCCATCTGGAAAGCTTTCCCCGCCCACGAAGCCGCGCAGGCTGCACCTACGGCGGCAAATGCCATCCGCGACCGCTTCAACAACCTGATAGGACTGGAAGCGCTGAACGAAGACTTCAAGCTCAAAGACATATTTTCCCGCGTGTTCCAGAAGCACAGCCTGGTGCAGATGGAAGACCAACTGGTGACCGGCACCTTCAACAACACACCATCCATTACGGAAATTGAAACCAACTGGGCCAAGCCCTGGCTCTTTTCGCGCCTGCTGCTGGTAAGTGTTTCGCTGGCGCTCCTGATGGTGG
>DASWNB010000132.1:0-7149 GCA_036399455.1 Flavisolibacter sp.
GCGCTCCTTTGCGTCCTTGGCGGTTAAACTAAAAAAGCCTACCACTACGGAGGCTCCCCTAAAGCAAAGCAAGGAAATCTGAAAAAGAAAAAGGCTCCAAGCGTGCAGCTTGAAGCCTTTCCAGTTATCGGTTGCCGCTTAGCGGCCATCCGTTCACGCCAGCTCTCCCACTTGTTCTTCTTCGCGGGCAGCGGCTTTCATTTCATAATCGTACAGCAGTTCCTTTTCGCCAAACAGCCTTTCGGTGATGATGCTCCTGCGGGCGCATTCGTCCACCAGCATGTTCGACTGCACAATAGGCTTCGACTCGGCGGAGTAGCGGATGCTGCTGATAAACTCCAGCCAGGGCTCCTGGCCCATCGCATATACGTAAGCTTCCTTGGGACGGAAGATGTCTATCAGGTGCATACCTCTTTGGAAGTCGCAGCCGGCCAGCCTGCGCGACTGGTCGTTGTCGCGTGCCAGGTCCTCGGTCAGCAGCGGGCCGTACAGCCAGGTCAGCGGAGCACCGTCGCACTCCATGCCCAGGAACAGCACATCTATGTCGCCCATGTGGCGGTGAACATGCTCGTACAGTTTGCGCTCCTGCACCCTTGAATCGGCCGCGAAGAGGAAGCTGAATTTCTCGATGGCGATGTGGAAGCAGATCTTGGCCCTGATATTCAGGTCGCTGTGCTCACCGGTGAAGGGAACGCCGGTAATGGTACAGTTTTCAAACTTGATCTCTTCCAGCTCATCGATCTCTATCACGTTCCTGAAGCCTATGGCTTCGAAGCAAAGCTTGAGGCTGGGGTCCTGCAGGGAACCGCTGTTGGTGCGGGGCACGATGATGTTCTTGATCTTATGGCGCAGCGGCAGCAGGGTTTCAAACACGATATGGTCCTGGTGGTTGTGCGTGATGAGCACATAGTCGATCTCATCGGGCAGGTCAACGTCGGAGAAGTGCTCTACCGACGACTCGTAGCCGTAGTAGCTGATGAGCGGGTCTACCAGTATGTTCACGTCTTTTGTTTCGATCATGATGCACGCGTGGCCGAAATAACGCATTCTTGCCTTGGAACCCGTGTATTTCTCGTACTTGGGATGCACCTGTGTGGTGAAGAAGCCGTTAAACAGTTCTCTCTGCTCGTCCTTCACGCCCAGCAGCCTGGCTATTTCGTCAATTGAGCCGGGCTCGCGCTTCATCCTGCTCAGCGCGTCTATGCCCGGATGATCGAAGGGGATGTCGAGGTGCAGCACGTTGGGATCGTCCAGTTGCGGCGTGCTGAGACAGAACGGCCGCTCGTCGTTGTTGGTGATCCACAGGGCTATGCTTTGAGAGCCCTTGGCGTAAAACTCGCTCTTGTACAGGAGCGCTTCAAAGAAGCGGAAGGTGGGATTGTTGTTCAGGTCATACACCAGCTCCACGTATCCTTTGAGTATTTCGGGCACTTTATCGTAAAGTCCTTCCAGTGAGTAGCCCTTCGGATGGCTCTTCAATATTTTGTCCAGCTCCACAACCGCGTGTGCAAACTCTATGGGAGCGGCCTGCTTCCTCATGATCTCTTCCCTGAGTTTCTTCACATCATCTACGCGCTGGCCTTTGTAATCCATGAACGGCCCACCCAGCATCTTAGGGTTACGCACTGCAGCAGCATGTATCTGAGGTGACTGGATGTACGAGTTCATGATCTTCAGGTGCCTTCCCACTACGTTCATGGCGGCGGTGGCCGGCGAGATCAGGTGAGTCCAGGCATACCATCTGTCAACCAGCGGCCCGATGATCACGTTTGGCTTGAGGTGATACAGTTCATTTGACATAAAGCATGATTTGAATTTTTGATTAAAATGTTTCTTGAAGCTGCACGTGCAAGCTGTGAGTATTAAGCTGCGAGCTGCGAGCCCCTGTAATTTTTATTTAATAGAACGATTTTGAACTTTAAGTCTATTGCTACTTTCTTCAGGCTTATGACTTCCGGCTATTCCCTGCCTTCATCTACAGGCTGTTGTCGTCTATGTTATCATCCAGTGCATGTTTGGGCTTGAGGGACAAAAGGCCTTTTCCGGTGTACAGGGCAAGACCTGAAAGAAGGCCGCCCAGCAGGCCGGAAAGAAGAAGCATCACCAGCTTGGGTACGGAGATCAGTTGCGCTACACGGCCCATCATCAATCCGCCGTTCTGCGCATCGTAAAACGAATTGACGCCAAACCAGATGATAAAGCCCGCGAGGAAACCGGTCAGGAAGCCCGATACCCCCCACCGCAGCACAGAGATCACCCCGCCAAATATCAGTACGGGAATAACGAAGCTCCACCAGGGAAGTGCATCGATCAGGCGGGTAAGTACGATCAACGCAATGCAGATGAGCACCGCCAGTATATTGTTTATAGGTTTTCTTTTCATGTCTGTTGAATTAGATGTTTATTTTTTTGAACCGAGTATCCATGTGCTGCCGGCAGCCTTGCTGGCTTCGGCGGGCGACAGGAAGTAGTGAAGAGGATAGTATTTGCCCTGGTTCCAGTCGCTCACGAAGTTGTCGTAATTCGCACTGCCCACGTTGCCCGATTGTCCGCCGGGATAAATACCGAAAGCCTTGGGCCTGTCGCCCAGCTCCACGATCATGCGCCAGGAAGGACCCCAGCTTGCAGAGGTGGCATTGAGCGCATCGGGATGGCCTGCGGAAGGAAGGTTCATGCGGCTGAAGGCAGGGAGATTGGTCAGGTGCATGATATTCACCCTGTTGAAATCGCTCCATTTCACCTTGCCCGCCTGCTTTGCCTTGTCGTACTCGCCGGTAGCTGCGGCAAAGGCTTCGGTGATGATGTCGGCAGCGTTTTCTTTCTTCGTTGTAACTCTCCTGTCAAAGTATTCATTCGCCGGCTCGTTCCGGATAAAGTCCATAAGAACATAGCTCTCCGGGGCACGCAGGAAGAAAGGATAGCTTCTCAGCTCGTCCCAGGTATAATCGGTCACGTTCTTCCACCACATGTCAAATACTTTGGCGCTTTCATCGGCAGAGTTATAAGTGCCTTTCCAGGAAGCCATGCGGTCCAGCACCTGCTGCTGCGCTGCATTGAGGCGTGTCCTGTCCGTATTCTGCAACAGCAGCGGCAGCACCTGCTCCGCGAAGTAGTTGGTATTGTCCAGTTGCAGTGCTTCCATACGTGCTATGTCAAGGCCGTTCTCCCTGTCCAGTACATCACGAAGGCGGTTGGCCCTTGTTTCACTGTAATAACCATTATAGTAGTAGGGATAACCTGCGTTGGTTGGATGCTGGTTGGCAGACAGCACGTAGTTGGTTTCGGGATTGTGCGACTGAGGCAGGCTGTCGGCCGGTATGTAGCGTGTGGCTATGTGGTCGCTGCGGGTGCCGTCGAGGATGAATTTTCCCTGGCCGGGCCATTTAACGGCTATGTTTCCCTGGTGGTTGACGGCAATGGTGTTGTCTTTCGAAATAAAGGTAAAGTTCTGCACGGGGCAGGAGTAGTGCTTCAGGCCATCCTTGAATTCATCATAGTTGGTAGCCTTGTTGATCTTCAGGAAAGCAAGGAACTCGTTGGAGGCATTGTGCAGCTCCCACTTGAGGGCGCAGTTCATCAGCTCGGGGTTGGACCTGAAGCTGCGATCATTTATAATGGGACCGTGCACGGTGCTGTAGATCGTATCGTAGATAGACTTAAGTCCGCCTCGTCTTTTAATTTCTTCCACGCGGAACTTCAGGTCGTGCCAGTTGCCATCCAGTTCATATTTTTTATAATCTTCAGTGATCTTGAGCTTGTACCAGTCCTTTACGTCATCGGCGCCGTTGGTAATGCCCCAGGCAATCTTGTCGTTGAAGCCGATGATAACCGCGGGCGTACCGGGGATGGATACTCCATATACATTCACGCCGGGAGCCGACAACTGCATCTCCACCCATACACCCGGAAGTGAAAGGTTGAGGTGAGGATCGCTGGCCAGGATGGGAAAGCCCGATTTTGTTTTCTTGCCGGACACGGCCCAGCTATTGCTTCCCAGCCGGGGGTTGTAGTTGCCGGTGCTGGGTACTACGGGAGTTGTGGAAAGAAAGGAATAATCAAGATAATCAGGCTTCTTGAAAGGCGTCATTGCAATATCCTTCGAAGGTGCAGGCGTATTCATCACGGGACTGATGTGCGTATGAAAATCCGGATACAGTTTTCCGAATTTCTCCTCACCCAGGGCCAGGTACATTTTGGTCATGGACACGTCCTCGCCGTAGCCGGAGAGCAGGTTGGCCATGTTCTTCAGTATCAGCACGCTTTTCAGCTTCGTCCAGGGCTCGGGTTTATAATCCAGAAGCTTGTACTCGAAAGGAAGGTCCTTGTAGGTCATGTTGCGGATGTAAGCGTTCACGCCGTTGGTATAGGCGGTAAGAACCCGGTTGGTCTCGGGATCTTTCTCCATCATCGCCAGCGATTTTTTTGCAGCATCCCATATTCCCAATCTGCGCTGGTTACGGTCATAGCTCACGAACTCTTCCTTGCCCAGCACTTCGGTCAGGCGTCCGGCCGCAGCATAGCTCAGGAAATCCATCTGCCACAGGCGCAGGCTGGCGGTTACATAACCTTGCGTGAAGTAGAGGTCCTGTTCGTTCTTAGCGTAGATGTGGGGCACCTTGCGCTCGTCGAAGAAAACCTGCACGGAATCGGAAAGCTCCTTCTCGCTGATGGACAGGCTCGTTTCATTGATGTGGCGGTCACCACCGTTCTGAACGGCCCCGATAAAAGGGTCCAGCAGCTTGCCAAGCGGGGGCAGCCCAAACATCTGGCTGGACAGCGCAAATATCAGCAGCGTCAGCACAATAAGCGGAAAAGCAAAATAGGTCCGTATTCTTTTCATTTTTTTAGTTATTAAGGTATAAGGCGAAAGGTATAAGGTTGATTGGCGATTGACGATTCACGCCTTCCACCTTCAACCTCCCCACCCTTCACTGGTATTGTAAAATCGTTTGGCGGTAGCTTTCCTTGATGATGTCCGCTATCTGGCGAGCATTATCGTAGATAAAGAAATGGCCGCCGGGAAGCAGGGTATGATTAAAAGACGAACGTGTGAACCGTCCCCAGTTTGTTATCTCTTCGGTTTGCTCTTCCTCGCTGCCCATCATGGCGTAGATGGGAGCGTTGAGCACAGGCTCGTTATCCAGCTCGTTCTTTTCGGCTACTTCAAAATCGGCTCTCAGGATGGGAATGAAGAACTCGAGCAGCTCATCGTTCTCCAGCACCTCGGGAGGAGCGCCGCCGAGACGCCTCAGTTCCTCGATGAACTCCTTGCGCTCCATCAGGTAGCGGTTCTTGTCTTCCCGCACGCCCGGACCGGCATTGCCGCTCACGAACACGTAGGCAGGCATGCGGTTCTCCTTCTCCAGCATGTTGGCTACGCGAAGCGCCAGGTAAGCACCCATGCTGTGGCCATAGATCATAAAGCGCGGCGAGGTAAGCTTTGCAACGACCTGCTGGTAAATATCCTGCGCGGCCTGGTCGAAGTCCGTCAGCAGTTCCTCCCTTATCCGCTTGCCCCTTCCGGGAAGCTCAAGGGGAATCACCTCAAACTCCTTCAGCAGGGGTGTAAGGAACTGGAAAGAGTAGCAGTTCCCGCCGGCGAAATGAAATAAAAACAATTGGGGTTTTCTCATATATCAACTATTTGACAGGACAGTGCCGTTGGAGGAAAGAAGAGCAGTTGTTGCGTGAACATTCACGTCTTCTTCTACCAGGCAGCCGTAATCCATCTTGTAAAGTTTGTCGGCGCAATGGTAATACTTGTCGTCGTGCGTAATGGCTATAATGGTAAGGCCTTCCTGCTTCAACGAGGGCAGGATCTCCGTATAGAACTTCTTCCTGAAATACGGGTCCTGGTCGGCGGCCCACTCATCGAGCACAAGCACCGGCTTATTTTCCAGCAGGGCGACGATCAGCGCCAGGCGCTTGCGCTGCCCGGTGGACAGGTCAACGGTGGAGAAGCTGCTGCCTTCTGTTTTCACAAGGCCGTCCAGCTCGAACAGTTTCAGGTACTCATACCATTTTTCTTCGTTGAAGTGCTCCTCGACCAAAACCTCCTTGAACAGGTAGAAATCGCTGAACACCGCGGTAAAGATGCTCCTGTAATAGGAATAATTGGTTGTGTCAACCGGGATGCCGTTCAGGTAGGTCTCACCCGCTGTTGGATGGCGAAGGCCCATGATGTTATGAACGAAGGTGGTCTTGCCGGTGCCGTTGCCGCCGTAAATGAAAACGGTTTCTCCTTTCTGCACCTCGAAGCTGATGGGACCGATACCGAATGACTGGTCGGTTTCGCCATACTGGTATGTCAGGTCCTTAACGGAAATGCTGAGGAACTCGTCGCGGGTCATGAACTTTTCCGGTATGTTGTTGTCGAAGTTCACTTCTTCCAGTTCCTTCCTCAGGTTCATCACCCTTGAACTGGATACCTTGGCACGCATGATGTTGGGAAGCAGCACCATGATGGCTTCGATGGAACTTAGCAGGTACAGCAGGATGAACACGTAGTTCACCGTTGCCGCAGCAGAGATATCCAGGTACACGCTGAAGAAGATCAGCACGGAGGAGATCAGCACGTAAAAGAGTATCTGGCCGGTGATCTGGTTGCTCAGGAAGCCCGTAAGAGCGCTTGTAGTATTGGAGAAGGCGTCGTTGGCGATCGTGTTGACCTTCTTCTCGAAGATGGCCTTGCCTTTCCTGGGTTCCAGGAAGATTTCTTTAAAGCCGCCCAGGATGGCATTGAGGTTTTCTATGAAGCGGTCCTCCAGCGTACGGGATTTTTCAAAATGCCTGCGGTTCCTTACTGAACCGACCTGGTACACTGTTATACCTATTATTGCAATACCCAGTGTGATGGCAAACAGCACCAGCGAAATGCTCGCCAGGTACACCAGGCAGGCAATGGAAACGATGGAGGCTGTGGCAAATTCAATAAAGCTCAGGGAAGTACTCGTCAGCATGTTCACATCGTTTACCAGCACGGAATAAACCCTTGACTTCCGTGTTGATAACTGCTGGTAACTGGCCTTGAGTATGAGGGCCAGCACCTGCTTTCTAAGCTTCCAGAACAGCTTTTGCGAGAGATAGATAATACCCAGTGCAAGGGTTCTTCTAACCCACACATACACTACTATGACGGCTGCGAAAAGG
>DASWNB010000133.1:0-6897 GCA_036399455.1 Flavisolibacter sp.
GGTGGCTGCTGGGCAAGAAAATGAGGAGCCTTTCGCGCCAGCTCGACGACCACAAGCCTACAATGGAGGAAAGCAAGAAATACATCTGGAACAATACCGTATGGGCAGCCGTTTACATCGTTCTGTTCGCCCTCACGGTGGCTTCTTCCATCCCCTGGCTCTGGCTTATGAGCATCGACGCTCACTGGTACTCCACCATGTACAGTTGGTACACCTTCGCCTCCACCTTCGTGGCCGGCATGGCGCTCATCACGCTGTTCGTTGTGTTCATGAAGAACAACAACTACCTGGAGTATACCACCCGCGAGCACCTGCACGACCTGGGCAAATTCATGTTCGCCTTCTCGATCTTCTGGACCTACCTCTGGTACTCGCAGTTCATGCTTATCTGGTATGCCAACATGCCCGAGGAAACCACGTATTTCGAGCCCAGGATACAGGGCCCCTACAGGGCGGTATTCCTGCTGAACCTGGTCATCAACTTCCTGGCCCCGCTGCTGCTGCTGATGAAGAGGAACGCCAAGCGGAACTACGGCACGATAAGCATGGTAGCTGTGCTTATCATCTTCGGCCACTGGCTTGATTTTTACCAGATGGTATTCCCCAGCGCGATGACCGACCAGAGCTCGCCGGGAAAGGCCACCCATGTGCCCCTGATGCTGGCCGACTTCGGCGTAGCGCTCGGGTTTGTGGGAGTGATCATGTTCGTAACGGCGCGGTCAATGGCCAGGGCGCCGCTGATAGCAAAGAATCATCCGTTCTTTAAAGAAAGCATTATTCACCATACCTGATAAAAGGACCCGCAGCCGCAGGGCCGTGGGTGGATTGAAAAAAATAACTGATTAGCATATGTCAACTACCTGGATCATCGTAGCGTTCGTCATAGGATTCGTCATAGTATTCCAGATTGCCAAGGCAAGCGAGTACGTCTCCATCCTTAGAGGTGAGGAGAAAACACGCAAGGAAAGCAACAGGATCAATGCCTTCCTGCTGCTGGCCTTCCTGATCGTTGGCCTGTTTGGCGTATGGTATTGCAATGAAGCACTGAAAGGAAAGATCCTGGGCGAGCCCGCCTCCGACCACGGCGAAAAGATCGACCTGATGCTGTGGATCACCACGGTCATCACCGGCATAGTATTTATCATTACGCAGGTTGCCCTGTTCTGGTTCTCCTTTAAGTACCAGGAAAAGGAAGGCCGCAAGCCTTACTACTTCCCCCATAACAACAGGCTGGAAGTTATCTGGACCGTTATTCCCGCCATCGTTCTCACCATACTGGTAGGCTTTGGCCTTTATTACTGGTTCCAGATCACCGGTGAGGCGCCCGCCAATTCGCAGGTGGTGGAAGTGACCGGCAAACAGTTTGGCTGGGAGTTCCGCTACCCCGGCAAGGACGGCAAGCTGGGAAGACGCTATTTCAAGAACATCAACGAAACAAACAACCCGCTGGGCCAGGTGTGGAGCGACCCGGACAACCACGACGATATCTACGTGACCTCTGAAATGTATGTAGTAGTGAACAGGCCCGTGAAGCTCATCATCTATGCCAAGGACGTAATTCACGACGTGGGCCTGGCGCATTTCCGCATGAAGATGGACGCAGTGCCCGGCACCCCCACCAGCATGTGGTTCACGCCCAAGTACACCACGGCCGAGATGAGAAAGAAATACGGTGAAAACTTTAACTATGAAATATCCTGCGACCAGATGTGCGGCAAGAGCCACTTCAGCATGAGAGGCGTGGTAAACGTGGTGACGCAGGCCGAATGGGACGCGTACATGGCCAAGCAAAAGCCCAAGTACGCCAGCCTGCAGGAAAATCCGTCGCCGCAGGCAATAGATTCATCAGCGATGCAGACGGCAACGCCTGCAACGGTCTCGTTAAATCCTTAATCTTGTAAACCGAAAGTTCAAAAAGACTATTATGAATCACGATATAAATCCAAATTCGCAGCCGGAGGTTCATGTAACGCATGGGGGCCATCATGTGGAGCACGACGGCAACGGGCACGACCACGGTGACGGGCACCACCATCACAAGGAGAGCTTTGTATCGAAGTATATCTTCAGCCAGGACCACAAGATGATCGCCAAGCAGTTCCTGGTAACGGGTATCATCTGGGCTATCATCGGCGCCCTGTTCTCCGTACTGTTCCGCCTGCAGTTGGGCTATCCCGACCAGACCTTCCCCATCCTGGAAACCTTTTTTGGCAAGTGGGCCAGGGGCGGCCGCATCGATCCGGAGTTCTATTACGCCCTGGTGACCATGCACGGCACCATCCTGGTGTTCTTCGTACTGACCGCCGGCCTGAGCGGAACCTTTGCCAACCTGCTGATTCCTCTTCAGGTAGGCGCCCGCGACATGGCTTCGCCCTTCATGAATATGCTTTCTTACTGGTTCTTCTTCCTGGCCAGCATTGTAATGATGTCTTCCCTGTTTGTTGAAACCGGGCCGGCCAGCGGGGGATGGACCTCCTACCCGCCGCTCAGCGCCCTTGCGCAGGCATCGTCGGGCTCCAAGCTGGGTATGGACCTGTGGATCACCAGTATGGCCCTGTTCGTGGTATCGTCGCTGCTGGGTGGCCTGAACTATATCTCTACCATCCTGAACATGCGTACAAAGGGTATGACCATGACCCGCATGCCGCTGACCATCTGGGCCCTGTTCTTTACCGCTATCCTGGGCGTACTGTCCTTCCCCGTACTGCTGTCAGGCTTTATCCTGCTGCTGTTCGACCGCAACCTGGGTACGAGCTTTTACCTGAGCGATATATATGTACAAGGCCAGCTTCTGCCTAACGAAGGCGGCAGCGCCATCCTGTACCAGCACCTGTTCTGGTTCCTGGGCCACCCCGAAGTGTATATCATCATCCTGCCCGCGATGGGTATGGTGTCGGAAATAATGAGCGTGAACTCGCGAAAACCCATCTTCGGCTACATGGCCATGGTGGGCTCGCTCTTCGCCATTGCCATCCTGGCCTTCCTGGTTTGGGCGCACCACATGTTCGTATCGGGCATGAACCCCTTCCTGGGATCGGTGTTCGTACTATTGACGCTGCTGATCGCCATACCATCGGCCATCAAGGTGTTCAACTGGATCACCACCATCTGGAGGGGCAATATCCGGTTCACTCCGGCCATGCTCTTCTCGATAGGTTTTGTGAGCATGTTCATCTCGGGCGGCCTTACCGGTATCTTCCTGGGTAACTCAACCATCGACATACACGTTCACGATACTTATTTCGTAGTGGCGCACTTCCACATTGTAATGGGTGTGTCCGCCTTCTTTGGAATGTTTGCGGGTGTATATCACTGGTTCCCCAAGATGTTCGGGCGCTACCTGAACAATACGCTGGGGTATATCCACTTCTGGGTGACCCTGTGCGGCGCTTACCTCATCTTCTGGCCCATGCACTACATGGGACTGGCAGGTGTGCCCCGCCGCTACCTGGACTTCAGCGTATGGACCTCGTTCAACCAGTTTGGCGACCTGAATAAAATGATCACCATCGTATCGGTGGTAGTATTTGGAGTGAACCTGATGTTTGTGTTCAACTTCTTCTACTCCATGTTCAAGGGAAGGAAGGTAAGGACCACCAACCCCTGGCAGGCCACTACGCTGGAATGGACCACCCCCGTCAACCCCGGTCACGGCAACTGGCCCGGCGATATTCCCGAAGTACACCGCTGGCCCTACGACTACGGCAAGGACGGAAGGGATTTCATTCCGCAAACAGAACCGGTACGTCCGGACGAATCGAAACACTAAGAGTTATTTGAAATAAAGAGGTGTTTGCAAACACTGTAAAGGAGACTGCACCAGGCATGAGCCACTCGACACAGGAAGCAAACAGCGAAAAACCGGGAAGACTGAAGGATTACCTCCAGCTTACCAAGCCTTCGCTGAGCATCATGGTGGTATTTTCCAGCGTGATCTGCTACCTGTTGGCCCCCAACGTACGCTTCGACTGGCTGAACATCCTGATCCTGGGCTTCGGCGGCTTTTTTGTCACCGGCAGCGCCAACGCCATCAACCAGGCGGTGGAAAAGGATACGGATGCACAGATGATGCGGACGGCATCGAGACCGGTAGCTTCGGGACGCATGAGCGCAACCGAGGCCTGGATCTTTGCCATAGTGATGGGAGCCGCCGGCCTGTTCCTGCTGCTGTACTTTTTTAACTGGGAAAGCGCCCTCCTGGCCCTCATCAGCCTTTTTCTGTACGCGTTCGTTTATACGCCGTGGAAGAAAAGGGATGCGATGGCGGTGCTGGTAGGAGCCGTACCGGGAGCACTGCCCTGCCTCATTGGCTGGGTAGCCGGAACGGGGATCATCGACCCGTTTGGAAGCTTCCTGGTAAGTGCCGGCGGCCATGAAAGGGAGGTGCGGAACATTGGCGGCTGGGTGCTGTTCGGGATACAATTCCTGTGGCAGTTCCCGCATTTCTGGGCCATTGCCTGGATAGCGCACGGCGACTATGCCAGGGCAGGCTTCAGGCTGCTGCCGGGAGAAACCGGGCCCACCCGCTTTACGGCTTTGCAAACCATCATCTACTCCGTACTGCTTGTGCCTATGTGCCTGCTGCCTTATCTCATCGGCATCACCGGTGCACCCAGCCTGGCAGTAGTAACGCTGGCCAACATTTTCCTGATACTGCAGTGTGTCCGCCTTTACCGGCAAATGGACGCCAAAGCAGCCCGCCGGGTAATGTTCAGCAGCTATATTTACCTGCCGGTAGTGTTCTTGGCGCTGTTGGCGGATAAGGTGTAGGGAGAGGGGGTAGAAGGCGGAAGGTAAAAGGCAGGAGAATGTTCAATATTCAATGTTCAATGCTCAATTTTCAGGGCGTTTGTTGAATAAGAGCAGGGTAGGAATTGGGAATTAGGAATTAGGGATTTGGAATTAGGAATTGGGTTGGCTTAAGGCTTAAGACTTACGACTTAGAACTATTAACTAATAAAATGAAATCGTGAGCTGAAAAGCATTCACGATTCACGATTGACGATTCACGATGATTGTGAGCACGAAACAACGCGATAAGATACATCCGGGCAAATTCACCTTATGGGTTGCCATAGCCAGCATCATCATGATGTTTGCAGGGCTTACCAGCGCTTATATTGTGAAGAGCGGACAGGCGGGTTGGGAAGAAGTGGTGACACCAAGAGTATTCTGGTATTCCACCATCGCCATCCTGCTCAGCTCTCTCACCATACAGATGTCACTGAGGGCTTTCAAGCAGAGGGATATGCGGCTGTACCGCGGCCTGCTGGCGGCTACCACCGTCCTGGGCCTGCTCTTTGTTTATTTTCAATGGAGCGGCTTCAAGTGGCTGTGGGAGCACGGCGTAAGGCTGGAAGGCTCGGGAGCGGGACAGTTCCTGTACATCATTGCCGGGCTGCACGCCATTCACGTGCTGGGCGGCATCATTGCCCTGGTAGTGATCCTGCTCAGGGCCTGGTTCGGGAACACGAAGAACTATAATGCCGTACCGGTGGAGATCATAAGCACCTACTGGCATTTTGTGGACCTGCTCTGGATCTATTTACTGGTGTTCTTTATCTGGATAGGATAGATGGGTTCCTGGTTTCATGTCTCTGGCTTCTTGTTGGACCAGAACCGAAACCCGAAGCAAAAAAGAAAAGACGATAAAAAAGAGGACATAACAAGAAACAAGAAACTATAAACAAGAAACTATACGATGGCAACAACTGCTGTAGCAACAAAAGGTAATTGGTGGAGTGGGGGGAAAAGCCCGTTCAACATAGAGTATGGCAAGCTGATGATGTGGTACTTCCTCATGAGTGATGCCTTTACCTTTGGCGCGTTCCTGATCTCCTATGGAACCATCCGTTTTGCAAGTAACTACTGGCCCGACCCGAACGAAGTGTTCAACGCCTTTCCCGGCGCCGGACACGCCAACCTGCCCCTCGCCTTCGTGAGCCTTATGACCTTTATCCTTATCATGAGCTCCGTGACGATGGTGCTGGCCGTTCATGCCGGTCACCACAACGATAAGAAAGGTGTTGTCAAATGGCTGTTCTGGACCATCCTCGGCGGCTTCGCCTTTCTGGCCTGCCAGGCCTGGGAATGGACCCACCTCATCATGGGCGAGCATGTAGTGGTGATGGACGGACGCCTGGACGTGATTGGACAGACCACGGCCATTAATCCCTGGGGTGAAGCTGTACACGATACCAATACCCTTACACAAGCCCTCCAAACCACACCTCACGATGCATTGGTGCGGCTGGCGCATGTGCAGCATCACGATATGAGCATGGAGCAATTGGCTAAAATGAACGATACCCAGTTAAGGGGGCTGATCAATATAAGCCAGTTGGAGCACGTAACAAGATCAGGCCCTGTAGCTTTCGGCGGCTTCTTCTACGGCATCACCGGCTTCCACGGCTTCCACGTATTCTCCGGGGTCATCATCAACATCATCATGCTCATCATGGCCCAGAAAGACGTGTTTGAAAAGAGGGGGCATTACTTAATGATTGAAAAAGCGGGATTATACTGGCACTTTGTAGACCTGGTGTGGGTATTCGTATTCCTTTGCTTCTATCTGATCTAAAAACAAAAACTAATTAGAATAAAATGGAACATCCTGCATTCCCTGAAGTAACGCATCATCACGAACCCACCGGAAGCACCAAGCGGATATGGAGAACATTCTGGATACTGCTCTTCCTGACCGTTATCGAGCTGGGCCTGGGTCTGCTCATGTACGCAGTAGAAATGCCCTCATGGATTATCCTGCTGCTGAAAGGTATTATCGTGATCCTTACCCTGGCCAAAGCCTTCTATATCGTGAGCATCTTCATGCACCTGGGCGATGAGATCCGCAACATGATCATGACCATCGTGGTGCCCCTGATGCTGTTCGTATGG
>DASWNB010000134.1:0-7010 GCA_036399455.1 Flavisolibacter sp.
AGCTACGTTTACGTTCACCAAAAGGACCAACGGGGATGGATCTTCCGCTTACATCGGAAGAATGGTCAGTATGAAACACGGCGACGCCTATGAACTCATCCTGGAGAACGGTGCTTATATCCTGAATAAAACAGGTCTGTACGACCTTTTCAGCGAATAGTGCCCGTTTTTGATCCGTAACCTGTACCCTTTTGAAGAACGTCACCAAAACTTAGTAATGAAAACCTTTTTCCGACCTGTACTGGCAGCGCTGCTGCTCTGTATCATGCAGGCTGCTTATGCTCAGGCCCCTGTCTACAACAGCTATCCCTCCGCACCAGCGGTTATCTTTCTCGACTTCGACGGGCATTATATCTCCGGCGGCTCCAGTTGGAACGGCGGCAGCCCCTTTGCTGTAGGCCCCTCCAATCTTTCGCAGGCCCAGATATCCGAAGTGTTCAACCGTGTGTCCGAGGACTATCGCCCCTTTAACATCAATATCACTACCGATTCCACCAAATATTGGGAAGCACTTCCCAACCGCAGGATGCGCGTGGTGCTTACCATTACCTCCGACTGGTACGGAAGCGCCGGCGGCGTGGCCTGGACCAATTCTTTCCGCTGGGGCGATAATACGCCCTGCTTCGTGTTTACGGCCCTGCTGAATTATAAGGCCAAGAACATAGCCGAAGCTGCGTCGCATGAAGCCGGCCATACGCTTGGACTTCGCCACCAGGCTTCCTATAATGATGCCTGCGGAAAGCTTACCGATTACAATGCCGGCACAGGCGATGGCGAGATCGGCTGGGCGCCCATCATGGGCGTTGGCTATTACCGCAACTTCACCGTCTGGCATAATGGCCCCAGCCAGTACGGCTGCAGCATGATACAGAACGACCTGGATATCATCACCAGCGCAACCAACGGTTTCGGTTACCGCCCCGACGATCATACCGGAAGCTTTGCTTCGGCAACGGCTACCAGCTTTTTCGCCAACCAGTTCACCGTGAGCGGCGTGGTGGAAAGAACGGATGATAAAGACCTGTTCAGGTTCGAGTTGCCCAAGACCGGCCAGCTTATGCTCAATGCAATTCCGTATAATGTAGGAACGGGCAACATTGGCTCCAACCTCGATTTGCAGGTGCAACTGATCGATGCTTCTTACCAGGTCATCAACACCTGGAACCCCGGCACGGCGCTGAGCTCCTTTGCCGATACCGTTCTGCAGGCAGGCGTTTATTACCTGCTCATCGACGGCCAGGGCAACCAGTACGCTTCCGAATACGGCAGCCTGGGTTCCTATTCCATACAGGGCAATTTCATCGACCTTTCGCCGCTGCCCCTGCGCCAACTGGAGCTGAAAGGCAGCATAACCAATAACCGCCACCAGTTCAGTTGGATCATTGATGCCGATGAGCAGGTGCGCTCCCAAACGCTTGAAGTATCTGTTAACGGAAGGGATTTCGAGCAGGTGAGCCGCCCCATGAACGACCAGCGCCTGTTTACCTATGCGCCTGCGTATTCCGGCACGCTCCGGTACCGTCTTCATGCAGGCTTTGACAACGGCAGAAGCTATTATTCCAACATCGTTTCGCTGAAGAGCACGGGAATGGCAAGACCGGCATTGCAGGGCAACTTCGTTGGCTCTTCGCTTTCCGTAAGCAGCCCCTCTGCCTTTAGCTATACCATCCTCGACCAGTCCGGCCGCCTCGTATCCAAAGGAACCCTGCGCACCGGCATGAACACCATTACCACGGAAAACTTTGCTCCCGGTCTTTATGTGATCCAGTATTCCAACGGGCAGGAGCAGTTTGTAGAAAGGTTTGGAAAACGATAACCGATAAGAGACCACCGGTAACCGAAGGAAGACGTACGTTTGGGGATTCGGTTACCGGTGACCTCTCATCGGTTATCCTCTCAACTGGTTCCCAAAAAAAGCTTCTACCCTTTGCCAGGCCGTTGTTTTTCCGTAACTTGGAAAAACCCCATTCATATGCGTTGGAGAAAGTTCAGCGGAGAGCCTATTGAATTACCCATTTACACAGCGGTGGAGCAGGCCATAAAACGGGAAACCGAAAAGGGCTATCGCCTGAAGGTTTGCATCGGCACCGATTCACAGGTAAAAGGACAGGAAACAGAATTTGCAACAGTCATTGTTTTTCTTCGGGAAGGGCATGGAGGCTTCATGTTCATCCATAACGAGCGAACCCGCCAGCAGTACACCATCAAAGAACGGATGCTGGTAGAAGTAGCCAAGAGTATAGAGATTGCATACGAATTGTGCAATCTTTTTACTTTATACGAAGTAGATATGGAAGTTCATGCCGACATCAACACCAATCCCAATTTCAAGAGCAACGACGCCCTGCGCGAAGCGATGGGCTACATCCTGGGCATGGGATTCGCCTTCAAGGCCAAGCCCGAGGCTTTTGCCAGCAGCAGTTGCGCGAATAAGATAGTGAATTGATGACCGTTGAGGGACCACCGACAACCGGGGGAAGCTGCGAGTTGTTAGTTGCGGGCCGTGGGTGGATAACCGGCCAGAGATAACCGATTTCCGGCTTAGGACTTATGGCTTAGAACCTGGGCTCCGACGAGCTTTTTCCTCCGCGGAGGCTCCATTCACCATTTACCATTGACCATTCACGATTTACACTTCCTCCTCCACGGGCTTCCTCTTCCTTTTTCTTCTTCTTTCTTCTTATAAGGCTATAGACAAAGAGGGCTCCGAAGCCAAGACCGATAGCTATACGGATGTAAGCGGCACGGCGTTGCTTTTCTTCCTGCCTTTGCCTTTCGGCCATGAAGGATTCGAAGTTGCGGTCCATTTGCTCCATGCTTGCGGCCCTCATCACGCTGTCGTTCTGTTCAAGCGCCCTTTTGGTGATGCTGTCGATGGCGCGGGCAATACTGTCGTTATGAGACCTGTATGTTCTGCTGCTGGAGTCAATGCGCCGGCTGAGGGAACTGAGGCTGTCGGAGTTAACCTGGGCCATGGCCAGGCAGGCCAACAGGCAAAAAAACGTGGTGGTGATGATGCGAGGCATGGTGGTTTTGTTTTTTTATGGGAACAGGCTTGCGTTACCTGTTAGATACAAGCATACGTACGTCCTTCTTGATCGCGTGGGTGGTATAAAGGCGCTCCAGCTTTTTGCTGTCTCTCTCTGCAAACGAAAACACGATCAAAACAAGTACAAATAATACTACAACCAGGGTTCTCTCTACTAAAGCTCTTTTCATATGTACATTGCCAATGGGCTGCAAGATAAAGCATTAAAAATTATACCATACCCTTTTTGAATTCTTCATAGCTCCGGTTCATATCGCCGATGAATTGAAGCACCTGTCTCTGCCCCAGCCTTTTCTCTGCCGAAGTGACAAAATGAGGTGGGGGCTCTTCCCAGCGTTCCGAAAGTTTCTGGAGGAAACGGTTCACATTAGCCGCAGCTTCCTTTTGGGTGGACTTATCCGCTTTTGTAAATGCCAGCGCAAACGGAATCCGCCACTCGCCAAGCTTATTGATAAAATCAAGGTCGTTTTTCTGGGGCTCCAGGCGGCTGTCGATCAGCACGAACAGGTACACCAGGTTCTCCCGCTTGCGGATGTAATCCTGTATCATCTTTTCCCAGGTCTTCCGCTGGCTTTGTGACCTTTTGGCATAACCGTAGCCGGGAAGATCCACCAGGTACCATTCTTTTCTATCGCCCGAAACAATATTGAAATGATTGATGAGCTGGGTTTTCCCCGGGGATTTGGACACCTTGGCCAGCTCTTTTTTGCTCGTAAGCATATTGATAAGCGATGATTTTCCAACATTACTCCTACCTATAAACGCATACTCCGGCCTGTCCGCCGCCGGGCATTTATCCACCGAAGGGCTGCTGATCAGGTATTCGGCCTTGATGATTTCCATCCGGCAAAGGTAGGGAGGGTTTCAGGTCTTAGGGTTTCAGGTTTCTTGTTTTTGGTTTCTGTTCTTTCAGGTGCAGTCAGCTTTTGCTTGTGGTAAGCTGTTCTAAAATATTCAACAATCAACGCTCAATATTCAATTCTCAAGTTGGGCTCCGAATTGAAACCGCCTTGAACATTGAACATTGATTATTGAATATTTCTTCCAAAACCGCCCTACGCCCTGTAAGAACTGACTGCGCCTGAAAGAACCAGAAACAGGAAACCACAAACCAGAAACCCTCCCTACCTTTGCCCTCCCATGTCCGAATTTGCCCACGATAAGATAAAGCCCTTCTCGGAAGAGGGGGGGAAGAAGCAGCAGGTAGGCGAGATGTTCGACAAGATCGCGCCGCGATACGATTTCATGAACCGCTTTCTCAGCGCCGGCATCGACCGGAGCTGGAGAAGAAAGGCCATCAGGATGTTCAGGGCGGACAGTCCCGGGCATATCCTTGACGTGGCTACCGGCACGGCCGACATGGCTATCCTGGCCTCCCGGCTGCTTTCCCCCGCACAGGTCACCGGCATAGATATCTCCGAAAAAATGCTGGAAATAGGGCGCAGAAAGGTTGAGAATGAGAAACTTGGAACAAAGATTGCCCTCTACCGCGGCGATGGAGAAACAATAAATTTCCCGGATAATACGTTTGATGCCGTGATGGTGGCCTTCGGGGTGAGAAATTTCGAAAACCTCGAAAAAGGCCTTCGGGAGATCTTGAGGGTGATGAAGCCCGGAGCGCAACTTGTAGTGCTGGAGTTCAGCAAGCCAAAGCTGCCGGGAGTGCGGAACCTGTACAGCCTGTACATGGGCGTTATAGCCCCGCAGATGGCCAGGCTGTTCAGGCAGAATAAAAAAGCTTATCAATACCTGAACGACTCGGCAAGGGCCTTTCCCGACCGCCAGCATTTCGTGGAGATTTTAAACAAAACTGGTTTTTCCGGTACCTCATTTAAACCGCTAAGTTTAGGAATATGTTGCATATACAGTGGACGAAAGCCAATTTCTTGAAGAGCCCCTTCCTGTGCCTGCTGTTCATTATTTTCTGCTTTTCCTCTTCTGCCCAAAAGCCCCTTTACCTGGAAGAGCACGATCTCAAACAATATTATTTCGGCATCACCCTCGGCGTCAACAAGGCCGGTTTCCAAACGCATTACCACCCTTCTTTCCTGCAACAGGACAGCATACTGGTGGGCGAATCGCTTAACGCAGGCGGCTTTGCCCTGGGCCTGCTGGCCACCACACGGCTCTCGGACCGCTTCGAGCTGCGCTTCAACCCCCAGCTCGTATTCTCCGAACGCAGCATCATTTATAAACTCAATTACCGGGATATAGATTTTGGCAATTCCGTTGAAAAGAAAGTGGAATCGGTCATTACTACCTTTCCCGTGCAGTTGAAGTTCCGTTCGGACCGCATCGGCAATTTCCGTGTGTACATGCTCGCCGGGGGCAAGATAGATTATGACCTCGCATCCAACGCCAAGGCCCGCAAGGCCGAAGACATGATCAAGCTGGGCAAGCTCGACTACGGCATCGAGGCAGGCATGGGCTTTAATTTCTATTTCCCTTCCTTCATTCTCTCCCCCGAGATAAAGATCAGCAACGGCCTCGGCAACATGCACAGCCGCGACGAACGCCTCAACTACTCCCGTGTCCTCGACGGCATCAAGTCAAGGATGATTGTTTTTTCTATTCACCTGGAAGGATAACTGCCTGCGCTGTGCTTGGCGGGGATTAACCGCCAGGACGCGAAGGCACAAGGAAAGCTGTTGGCTGATAGCTATTGGCTGTTAGCAGGACAGGGAAAACGAAAGGTTCCTGCGCAAAATGATGAATAGAGTACAATCTTCATAGGCTGCACGTTCACAAGCCATCAGCTAACAGCTATCAGCCAACAGCTTTCTTAAATATCCTCGCGTCTGGGCGTCCCGGCGGTTATCTCCTCGTATCCATCTCACCGATCTTCTTCTTCAGGTATTCGCCGAAGGGTTTCATGTAACCTTCAAGCTGCTCTGTCTGGTAATCGATGTAGAAGTACTTGCGGTAGGTGGGAGTTTGGATTTCGAAGAAGATGCCGCAGCCGTCGGCGCAGTCGGGGCAGCCGAAGCGTTCTTCATTGGGCGCAAGGAAAAGTGAATCGGGAATGCGGGACACAATTTCTTCCGCGATCCTGTACTTGTCGGCAGGAGCGGGTGTTGAGGGGAAGGAGAGGGTTTTGCCGTAGTCGTTCTTGAAGTTGTCGGTAGTATCTATATACAGGCGGTCATTGGCGACATCAACCTTGTACATGGTGGCGCAGTTGCGCGGGCACATGCCGCAATAGCGGCCGAATACGATGTGCTGAACGTTTTCCTTTGCAGCGGTCGAGTTGGAGGAGGAAGATTTCTCCCTGGTGGAATTACAGGCTGCGAGTAGTATAAGGGCAAAGAATGTGAAGTAACGCATATAAATGGTTTCGTTAATCTAATTGGGTGATAAGATAGGGCCTGCAGGTCAAAAATCAAACTCCCGCCGGTGCATGTTCCACCGCACGCCCGCATTGATGACAAAGCTGCTTTGGGAAGGACTTACGTCCGTAGCGCCTACTTTCCTGATCACGGGATGCACTTCAAAGAACAGGTTGGGCCTGAACTGGTACGATACAAGCAGCGAGGCATAGGCTGTTTTGGTGCGGATACCGGCGCCGAGGTCGTAACCGAAATCCTGCTTGCGGTAAGGAGGCACGTTGGGTAAAAAGATGTTGCCGCCGAAGCTGGTCGTGGCTGTATCCCTTCCCTGTACATAATACATGGCCTTTGCCTGTACAAGCCATTTGGGAGAAGGCTGGTAGCGTGCCATGCCGATCCACTCCTGGAAATTGGCGCCCAGCGGATGCGCCAGCGGTTGGTTGTAATGCGTGTAATTAGCTATGGAATCGCGGTGCGAATAGGTAAAGGGGCGGACGCGGTTGGCTTCCAACTGAAGGTCGAGGTTGGGGATGTTAAAGGCGTCGATGTACTTGGCGCCTGCCTGCAGGCCCCATTTGTTGCCCCACCAGCCGCTGCCGCGGCGGATTTCGGTGAGATTGAATTCGTCCAGCAGG
>DASWNB010000135.1:0-8982 GCA_036399455.1 Flavisolibacter sp.
AACTAAAGTAATGCTTCTACCTCTATAATGACTCCTTCGGTCATCGGTGGTCGCTAATCGGTCATCGTCTAAAAAAACAAAAGCCCAACCATAGGGTACGGTGGGCTATTTGTTCATCCATCCTTGTTTGCGTCCAAATCAACCATTTAGTACATTCGATCCATTCAGGTATTTCTGTGAAGGATAGTATATGAAGAGTGTGGTTCCGTCTTTAATCAGGTTGATCACTTTAGCGGACTGAGCCTGCGGTACGGCGGGGCAGCCAAAGCTTCTTCCCATGTAAGCCGAGCCGAGGCGATGCTCACCGATATAATCTGCTCCGTGAACTACAACTGCGCGGGCTTCGGCATTGTCGTTAAAGCCGCGGTCCTTGCCATCGAGGCGGAGGGAAAGGCCGTGCTTGCCGGTATATGTTTGCTTTGTTACATAAAAGCCCATGCTGCTTTGCAGGGACTCATGTACGTTTGAAAAGCTTTTAACATGTGTCAGGCCCGAGTTCTTGCCGTGGGCTACGTAGGTGTTCATCAGCACCTTGAAGTTCTTTACATCCACTATATACATCCTCTTCCTGGATGAGCTCTGGCTGAAATCACAGATAGTAAGGATGTCGGAGTTATTTACCTGGCCTTTCTTCACCAGGTTCTGGTGGCCCAGGTAGGCGTACAGCATGGCTTCTTTGGTAAGACCCATCTTATCCAGTTTCAGGCTGTCGTACAGGTTCATGGCAAAGGCCTCTGCTGTAGCGGCAGCGGTCTCTTCTTTTTCTTCTTTAACTGGGGCTGTTACTGAGATGGAGTTCGTGGCGAAGCTTGCAGGCTTTATGCTCTTGGCCTTTACGGCGGTAAAGAAGGCGATGGCAAGGCACAAGGCGGCTACAGGCAGAAAAGTTTTTTTCATTCTCACGTTTAAAGGTTTTTCGGGGTTTATTGGAACGCCACGGATGTGAAAATATTATGCCGTTATCGTCTTTGCAAGCAATTGCTATGAAATTTTTAAGAAATCATACTGAAAAACAAGCTTTTCCTTAACAAGAATAAGTGTTTTCACTGCCGTGCCTGCTATTTCACCCGGCTCATCTCTCTTCTTCTTACCAAAAATTCTGAAGAGTAAATGCGCAGCATCAGGATAAACATAGAGATGAGAAGGGGGCCAAACACCAGCCCGATGAATCCAAACAACTGTATGCCCACGATCACACCAAATACAGTGACCAACGGATGTATATTCCCCAGTTTTTTATTGAGCATGAAGCGGAAGAGGTTATCCACCAGCCCTATCAGTCCGAAGCCCCATATGGCCATGGCAATGCCCTGCCCGGTTTTGTTCTGCATGAACAGCATCACCGTTAACGGCACATAAATAAGCGCCGCGCCAACAATGGGCATCATGGCAGCAATACATGTAGCAACGAACCAAAGGAAGGGCTCGTTGATACCAATGATGAGATAGCCTACCAATCCAACCACGCCCTGGATGAATGCAATGAGCGGGATGCCGATAGTATTGGCAACCACCATTGTCTTTACTTCTTTGCCGATCAACTCCACGTTGCCGTCCTTAAGCGGTATGTATTCATACAATGCCTCCTCCATCTTCCTGCCGTTCACCAGCATAAAGTAAAGCATGAAGTACATGGTACTGATGAGGGTGATGGTATCCAGCGTAATGCCCAGCACCTTTGGCAGCAGTTGTGCTATGTAAGGCCCCAGTTGGTTGATGGCATTTGGATTAATGATATCGTAGCCCACCTTTTCCTTGATATTGGCCGCTGTTGCCTTAAGCGAGTCGATCAGTTCCGATGAATGCGTGACCACATAGCTGATCTTGGAATAAAGAATATTACCAAGCAGGCCGATGGGTACAAGGATCACAAAGAAGGAGAGCAGCATCAGCACCCAGGCAGCCGTGGATTTTCGCCATCCTTTTTTTTCGGTGAGATAGAACATGCGTTCGCGCATGATCACATAAAAGGTTACTGCCCCCAGGAAAGCCGAAAGAAAGAACCACAGCTCACGAAAAAGAACAATACCCAGGAAGAGGATCAGCAGTATGATGAATATCTGCCGCAGCAGGTTACTGTCTATCGTATTGTTGTTGCTCATAGTGTTAAGTAAGATGAAATTACATTGTTTTTGCAGTTAAGCCCAAAGTTCTAAGCGTAAGTCGGAAGTCGCAAGCCCTAAGTCGTAAGCCGGAAGACCTGCACATTAAGGAAACCGGCTTTGGACTTATGACTTACGACTTTGAGCTAGATGCTCACCTTCTTCCACCTGCCTTTTTTGAACAGGATATAGGCTGCAATGGTAATGGCCATCTCCGCAACAGGTATGGCAATGAACACGCCTGTAGGGCCAAGCTCCATTGCTACCGCCAGCACGTAAGCCATCGGCACCTGGAAGGCCCAGAAGCCGCAAAGGTTGATCCAGGTAGGCGTCCATGTATCACCGGCGCCGTTAAAGGCATTGGCCATCACCATGCCGATGCCATAGAACACGTATCCCGCCGATATGATGCGCATGGCGCGAACGGCAAATTCCTGTACGGCCTCATCGGTGGTGAAGAAAGAAATAAGGTGGCGTCCCGCCACAAAGAACAGCACGGATACCGAAGCCATGAACACGATATTGTACTTGGCCGTTTTGAGCACCGATTCTTCTGCCCGCTCCGGCTGCTTGGCCCCAAGGTTCTGGCCTACAAGCGTAGCCGCCGCATTGCTCAGCCCCCATGCAGGCAGCAGGAAGAACATGATCACCCGCAGCGCTGTTTGATAGCCTGCAGACGCTTCCTTGCTTCCCGTATCGGCCACGATCTTGGCCAGGAAGATCCAACTGCACGAAGCAATGATGAACTGGAGCGTTCCAGGCGAGGCAATATTGACCACGGAACGGACAATAGGCCAGTCGAGGCGCAGGTGGCGCTTGCGGATCTTTACCACGCCTTTGCCGTTGAACAGGTGGTAAAGCTGGTACAGCACGCCTATGCTCCGCCCGATGGTAGTGGCCACGGCAGCACCGGTAAGCCCCATTTCGGGAAAAGGGCCGTAACCCCTGATAAACAGCGGGCACAGAACTATGTTGCAGATATTGGCGATCCACAGGCTCTTCATGGCCATGGAGGCATCGCCTGCTCCGCGGAACACGCCGTTGATAAGAAAGAGCAGCATGATGACAAGGCTGCTGCCCATCATGATGCGTGTGTAAGGCGTACCTATCCTGACGGTATCTTCCCTGGCGCCCATGATACGAAGTATATCATCGGCGTAAATAAAGCCCGGTATGGAGATGGCCAGCGTAATGGCAAACGAAACAATAATAGCCTGCATACCGGCCTTGGCGGCGCCATCGGGATTTTTTTCCCCTACGCGGCGGGCCACCAGCGCAGTAGCGGCCATGCTGATGCCGATAGCAAGCGAATAGATAATGGTCAGGACCGATTCGGTGAGGCCGACCGTTTGAATGGCATGGCTGCTGTCCGGAAGGTGTCCGACAAAATAAAGATCCACCACCGCAAAAACCGATTCCATCATCATCTCCAGGATCATGGGAATAGCCAGCAGGAAAACGGCCTTGCGGATGCTGCCGGTGGTATAATCCTGCTCTTCGCCCCTGAGGGCTCTTTTAATAAGCGAAAAAATATAGGAAGCCCTGTTGGGAGTTATAGATTGCGACATTTTAAACGTAATTGAAGTTATAGGAAAAGCGGAAAAGGAATAGCAGGCGCTATTCAAAAGGAAACCGGTATGTGCGGCGGCCTTAGAGTGTGGTGAGGCCAAAAGAGAGCTTCATATGCGTAAGCTTTAGGCGCCACGAAACTAAAAAGAATATTTATATGAACAAAACCTTCTCCCCGGATTTGGGGGAGAACCGACGACCGACGACCGATCACCGATGACCGATTGGCGATAACGGATGACCGATTGGAGATGAGCCGGAAGCCTAACCGCCAAGACGCCAAGACGCAAGGAATGAAAAGCTGTTGGCCGTTAGCAGAGCAGGAAAGCGACAGAAATTCTGCTCAATTCACGTTTAAGGGTATGCAGCCCATAAGTTGTACGTGTACAAGCCAAAAGCTAAAAGCCATCAGCCAACAGCTTCTTCGCGTCTTAGCGCCCTTGCGGTTAATCCCTAATCCCCAATTCCTTCTGCCTTCCACCTTCTACCCTTCCACCTCCCTCAAGTACATCTCCACGTATTCCTTCACGTGCTTCCGGCGGTATTGCATGATGAACCGGGGGTGGGGGACTGAGGATATGGAGTCGAACCAGCGGTTTTCCTGGTTGAAGGCTGAAAGATGCTTCAGGTTTTTTTCACCGCCTATACAGATGCATTTTGAGCGGTTTACATGAAACCCGGTGAGCTGGTTCATGCTTTTTACGATGAAAGGCTTTACGGTGCGGAGCAGTTCGGGATCATCGTAGTAATTGATGTTCTTGCCGTTCTTTACAAATCCCAGCAGGCAAACGGAGCCGATGAAAAAGCGGCTGTAGAAAGCTTCCGGTCCGCCATAAGCATTGATCATTTCATAAATAAACTCCGCCGACAGCTCCGACTGCGGCTTGAAATTATGTTCGATGCCGCACTGCTCCTTCAGTTGCCTTGGCGCCGTGAAGTTCACTCCCGTTACACCCGCTCCAAACCGCCCCGGGTTGATGCCTATCATCAGCGTCCGCTCCTTATCGTCATTATAATATTTGTCCAGGAACTTGCTGAGTACCTCTCTTACCTCCGGGCTCTTATAAGGATAAAGCCATTCAAATCCCTCCGGCAGCTTTACCGGCCGCAATCCCGTGTACAGCTTGTATAGATGCTCTGACCAGGTACGTGGGTTTGAGGTTTGATGTTTGAAGTTTGAGGTTGAAGGCACAGTCGTTTATTTTAATGTGGTCAGCCTAAGGCTGCCTGTTGCAATCTAAATAAAATCAGAATTAAAGCCGCAGTGCAGAGACTTTGCCAAGGAAAAGACTGTTACACCTAACGAACCTCAAATCTCAAACCTCAAACCTCTCTACCTTTGACCGCATGGACCTGAAGAATGCCTCGCTGAAGAAGCTGATTGTTCACTACGTGGGAAGCAAGAACAACCTTGACCCGCTGTATTTGTCGGATGAAGAGCTGGAACTGGATGATGAAACAATGCTGGCCTTGCAGGGGAGCTTTTTAGACAGGTTCAGGAACAACCATGAATACTATTCCTTCCAGCACGCATCCTCGCTGCAGTTCAATGAAGTATATAATTATGCAAAGCAGGTGTTTGCCGGCGGCAGCTTTGAAGAGGGCTCGTCTTCAATGGCCCGCCACCTGTATGAATCATCCACACACCCCAAGGTAAAGGGCGGCGAGCTGTACGTGGCGTTCTTTGAAGGGCTGCCCGTGGAAAGCCGCATGTACAAAGCCATAGGCTTGTTCAAGACGGAGAACAAATCGCTTTTCCTGGATGTGGAGCGGAAGAAAGGCCGCTTCAATGTACAGATGAAGGAAGGCGTGGAGCTGACAAAGATCGACAAGGGCTGCCTCATAATCGATAACAAGGAGGATGAAGGATACGACGTGCTCATCTTCGACAACCAGAACCGCGGCGAGGAAGCGCAGTACTGGAAAGAAAAGTTCCTTTCGCTTACACCGCAAAAGACCGGCTTTCATCACACCAACCATATACTCACCCTTGCCAAACAATTCATCACCAGCGAACTGGAAGAAAGTCCCGAAACAGACCGCACCGAAAAAGTGGAGCTTCTCCACCGCTCCCTTGATTATTTCAAAACCAGGGAAGCGTTTGATATAGAGGAATTCCAGAAAGAAGTCTTCCAGCAGGACGAAATGATCGAATCATTCCGCCAGTTCGGCTCGCGCTACGTGGAAAGCAACGACTACGACATCGCCGCCAGCTTCGACATCTCCGCGGACGCGGTAAAAAAGCAATCCCGCGTTTACAGAAGCGTTCTCAAGCTAGACCGCAACTTCCACATCTACATCCATGGCCGCACGGATCTCATAGAACGCGGCACCGATCCTGACGGACGGAAATATTATAAGATCTACTTCCAGGAGGAAAGCTAGGGACGATAACCGATAAGAGACGACCGACAACCGATATACTCCTCCTTCTTTGCCTTTCCTTTGCGGCTTTCCCGCCTGCTGCGGGACAAGTGCGTGAAACCTCGCGCCTTGGCGCCTTGGCGGTAATCCTGCTTCGTCCTTCCAAAAAGCATTTTGGTGTAACAGATTTCAGTCCCGGCAGGGGTAATGATACGTTTGTGCCCGCAAGATTAAACAACCAATTGCTCAATACTAAATCAAAACTTATGCGAGTACTGATTCTTTTCCTGATGGCGGCGTTGACTGCTTTTACCGCTCCCGCACAGGAAGTTACAGGCGTGATCAAGGACGCACAGGGCACACCCATCACCGGCGCCACTATCTCCCTTTTAAAAGATTCCTCTGTAGTTAAGCTGGCCGTGTCGAAAGACAAGGGCGCTTTCAGCTTCAGCGGTATTGCCGATGGCACCTACCGGCTGAGCGCCAGCCACGTAGGCTTCGCACCGCTTGTATCTGCCCCTTTTACCGTTTCCGGCAAAAGCGTAACGGTACCCGACCTGCAAATGGCAAAGGCTTCCGCCGATATGCAGGGCGTTGTGGTAACAGCCAAGAAACCTATTGTAGAAGTAAAGGCCGACAAGACCATCCTGAACGTGGAAGGCACTATCAACGCCACCGGCTCGGATGCGCTGGAACTGCTTCGCAAATCGCCGGGTGTTACGGTTGACAAGGACGAGAACCTGAGCCTGAGCGGCAAGAACGGCGTCCAGGTGTATATCGACGGCAGGCCTTCGCCGCTAACCGGCCAGGACCTGGCGCAATACCTCAAGTCCATGCAGTCTTCCCAGGTTGAAGCCATCGAGATCATCACCAATCCTTCGGCCAAGTACGAGGCGGCAGGTAATGCAGGCATCATCAACATCCGCCTGAAAAAGAACAAATCTTTAGGTACTAACGGCTCCATAAGCGGCGGCTGGAACATCGGCACCTATGCCAAATACAACGGCGGCATTTCGTTCAACCACAGGAACCAGAACATCAACATCTTTGGAAACTACGGTTACAACCAGGGACTGAACATAAACAACATCACCCTGAACCGCACCGTGCTGGATACGCTGTTTGACCAGAAAGGCTCGTTCAGGATGAGGAACCAGGCACACAACTTCAAGCTGGGCGCCGATTATTTCATCAACAAGAAAAGCACGATAGGCGTTATGGTCAACGGCAACCTGGCTACTCCCGAAATATCGAACTACGGCCGCACGCCCATCTCCTATATTCCCACAGGCGTTGTGGACCGCATACTGGTAGCCGACAACTCCAGCGAGATGAAGAGGAACAACCTCAACTACAACCTGAACTACAGCTACAACGATCCCAAAGGAACCAGCCTTACCCTGAACGCCGACCACGGCGACTATGACCTGAACAGCGACCAGATGCAGCCCAACACCTACTACGATGCTTCGGGAAGCACAAAGCTCAATAGCGTGGTGTACCAGATGATTGCTCCTACGGATATCAACATCTCATCTTTCAAAGCCGACTACGAACAGAACTTTATGGGCGGACAGCTGGGACTGGGCGGCAAAACGGCCTTCATCACCACGGATAATAACTTCCAGCGCTATAACGTATTCGGCAGCACCAGGGAACTGGACCAGGAGCGCAGCAACCGCTTTGAATACACGGAGAACATCAATGCGCTGTACGCCAACTACAACAAGGCTTTCAAAGGCTTTATGATACAGGCCGGCCTCAGGATGGAGAACACTACATCGGAAGGAGTTTCGAACGGGATGGAGAAGAACGGCAGCGGCTACGTACCGTATCTTTCTTCTTTCAAGCGCAGCTATACCGACCTGTTCCCCAGCGCGGCCATCACCTTCAACAAGAACCCCATGAGCCAGTTCGGCATCACGTACAGCCGCCGCATTGACCGTCCCTACTACCAGGACCTGAACCCCTTTGAATTCAAGCTGGATGAATACACTTTCCAGAAGGGCAACATCAACCTGCGTCCCCAATACACCAACAGCTTCGGGCTGACGCATACTTACAAATTCAGGCTGAACACTTCGCTGAACTACAGCCATGTGAACGATATGTTCACGCAACTGATAGATACGGCGGACCGTTCCAAAGCTTTTATGTCGAAAAGGAACCTTGCAGAGCAGGACATTATAAGCCTGAACGTGAGCTATCCTTTCCAGTACAAATCATACAGCCTGTTTGCCAACATGAACGCCAACTACTCGCACTACAATGCTGATTTCGGCGAGGGCAGGAAAATAGACCTGAACGTAACAGGCTTCAACTTCTTTGCGCAGAACAGCCTGAAGTTTGCCAAGACCTGGACCGCCGAGCTGACCGGCTTTTATAATGCACCCACGGTACACATGGGCAGCATCAGGGCCAAGTCTATGTGGGGCATGGATGCGGGCTTCCAGAAGCAGGTGCTGAAAGGCAAAGGAAACCTGAGGGCTTCGGTGAGCGATGTGTTCAACACCATGCAGTTCAGGGGCACGATGGACTTTGCCGGTCAGAAGACCATCAACAGCGCCAAGTGGGAAAGCCGCCAGTTCAGGCTGGGCTTCAGCTACCGCTTCGGCAACAGCCAGGTGAAGGCAGCCCGCCAGCGCAACTCCGGCGCCGATGATGAAATGAAGAGAGCACAGCAAAGCGGCGGAACGGGCATCGGGCAGTAGGGTAGAAGGGAAAAGGTGAAAGGCGGAAGGCGGACACCTTCTGTTTTTCACCTTATACCTTTAGCCTTATGCCTTCTATCCTCCATAGCAATAAACTCTTATCTTACAAGCGCATGCTGACGAGTAAACGATATACTTTCTGGAAAGTTTTTTGGGTGGTATTTGCAGCCAACCTGTTCCTGTTGCTGCTCGCTGTGATCTCGCTAGCCATGGTGCCGGAGAGCGGCTACAACTGG
>DASWNB010000136.1:0-5122 GCA_036399455.1 Flavisolibacter sp.
AGTCCGCCCCTTATTAGAACTCAGCGATTCGCTATAAGCCCTCGTCTGCCCGGTCGCGGAATGAGCTTGTCCGTTCGCGGAATGGCCTTACTGAATCGCGAAGCCATCTTTTGTCTTCGCGAAACAGACTTATCTATTTGCAAAACAACCTTAAACCATCTCACAGCATTCTTACTCTTTTACAAAATACTCTTAGTCATTCACAAAACCGTCTTTTCCAGTCGCAAAACCATCTTGCCCCGTCGCGGAACTGCCTTACCCAATCGCGGAACTGACTTCTCTGAGGTATTGCATATTTTCAACACATTTTTTATGTTTGGCCGCGCCTTTCAAGCCTTCTTCGCCGCGCTGCTATTCATATGACCAGCCAACAGTCAGCCCATTACGACTCCTTTCAGGTCCTGAAGCTCTATCTGGCCGAGACCCAGCCCCAGTGGTCGGCCCTGCCTGCCTTCGCGCCCGCCCACGCCACCTTCCTCTCGCTGCTCGACGATCTGGATACGGCCAATGCCGCCCACGGAACCAACATCAGCGGTGCCACCGAAGGCAAGGCTAAGGCCCGGGCTGCACTGACGGCAGCCCTTCTTTCGCTATCGGCCGCCCTCTCTACACTGGCCGCCGCTACCGGCAACTATACGCTGGAGCTGCTGGTGCACACCAGTCGCTCGGAGCTCGACCGGATGAGTGACGATGCCTTTCGCGGCGCCACCCACCGCATCCTCCGGGCCGGCGCTCCGCACGCCGCCGCCCTACGGCCTGTCGCCCGCCGACGTGGCAGCGGTGCAGACCCTCTTTGATGCCTGGTGCGATGCCGAGGTAGCGGCGGTAGCCGTGCGCGCCACCCGCGCCCGCGCCACTGCCGAGGTGGCCCGCATCATAGGCGCCATCAACACCCTGCTCAGCGGCACTATGGACAGGCTGGCGCTGGTGCTCGGGGCGTCCAATCCCGCCTTTGCCGAAGGCTGGACCATCCGCCGCGCCATTGTAGACCCGGCTACGCGAACTCGCGCACTCTCGGTGCAGGTGGTATCGGTAGCCGGCGGGCAGCGGCTGCCGGTGGGTGGGGCACAGGCCGTCATCAACCCCGGAGGGCTGCGGAAAAAGGCGAGCCCGAAGGGGCGGTTTTATGTGCAGAACTTGAAGGCCGGTGCCCATACGCTGACGGTGCGGGCGCCGGGCCTGCCCGATACCGAAGTGGCGTTTGTCGTGCCGGAGGAGAAGGGAGTGGAGGTGGAGGTGGTGATGGGGTAGCAGCCTGATCCGGAGGAGAATCCGGCGCCTTAGGGAAGTGGGTTTAAGTGAAAAAAGCCCCGCGTGTGCGGGGCTTTTTTATAGACTATGGTTTTTAATGGGTAGGTTTATAAAAATTGATCAACTAATACAGCCTTACAATGATCCGGATAAAAAATCAACGCCTCTTGTTATTTACTTCGCAGACGCATGATGACATCGAGCGCATACATGTAGATAATCTGGACCACGCCGATGTATCCTTTCAGGTAATACCTCAAGCACTGGATGTAGACTGTAAAGGAATAATTTCTCTATTCACGATATCGGACGGCTGGGTAAAGCAGCTGGTAGTATCGAAAGAAAGAACGGTTAAAGTGGAGGGGAGTGAACATAAAGAGGACGAGGAGCGTGCGATGACGGTCAGATTCGCTAAGGCGGAACTGCACTTGCCTCACAGCGCAAGAAGGTATATGGCGGAGGTATCGGTGCATGACAGCATACCCTTCAGCAACATCACACGAACAAATATGGTGCGCATAGATGATGTCCCGTCCGTAAACCCGAATCCACCCAGAAGGCCCGACCAGGCCTTGCCGCCTAATAGCGTCAATCCTCCGACCGAGGTATGAATGTCCGGGCGTGTGTGGTGGGTCCGGTAGTCTTTTGATTGCCGCAACTCAAAGGGCCACCAATCAGGCCGAAAAGGAGAACCTGGGTTTGATCGGGAGCGTCAACCATTATTATCTCTATAAAATATGCATGGTATCTTAGGAGTGAGTCGATTCCTATTTCGGAAACAATGTAAATCAGAGCCATGAAGCCTATTATCCTGCTGCTTTGTACAGTCTTAAGCCTGTCTGCAGCCGCCCAGAGCAGCATCTATACACCGGGTACGAAGGGTGCATACGGCACCGGAGGCTCCTATGTAACACCGGCAACAACACGCCAGATCCCTTCGCCTTCTCAGCGCAGCAGCTCTTCTTCGTCCAGCTCTTCTCCCTCCTACCGATCAACACCTTCGAAGTCTTACAACTATTCATCAACACCGTCCTCAGGCTCGTCTTCATCTTCTGATCCCGATGAGTCCAGGCCAGTTATTTCAGAAAAGGACCGCATTGCCGGGATCATTAAGAAGGGGGGTTATACAGAGGCTAGTGAGTTTTTCAATGGCCTGGCAAGGGTGAAGAAGGGAGATAAATATGGATTTATAGACGATCAGGGCGTTGTAGCAATCCCGCTGATCTACGATTATGCAATGCTGTTTAATGAAGACCCGGACCGTGCGCTGGTTGAAAAAGACAAGCATATCGGTTGTATAGATAGAACGGGGGCCGTGGTGGTGCCGATAGTGTATGAGGGAAGCGGTCAACACTACAGCGAAGGATTGTGCCGATTTGTAAAAGGGGGTAAGATTGGCTATGTCAACCGGGTAGGTAAAGTAGCGATCCCATTTAGCTACGATATAGCCAGTGATTTCCGTGGGGGCTATGCCGAGGTGGAGATAGGCACGGACAAATTCCGGATAGATCGCAGGGGTACCCGCGTGAAGGCTGTGGAAGCGTCGCAAACCTCATCATCGGCCCCGGCGCCCATCGACAGAGCCGAACTTTCAAAACAGCAGCCGCGCAGGGAAATGCGGGATGATAAATGGGGGTATGTAAAAGACGGGGTGGTTGTCATTCCCTTTCAATACGATGAAGCGCAGGATTTCGATGGGTTGGCTCTTGTAAGGGTAAAGAAGAATGGCATGTACGGATATATCAATGCATCGGGCGTTGAAGTAGTGCCGCTGGAATATTCTTATGCCAGCACGTCATTCTTTGAGGGACTGGCCGGCGTGGAAAAAGATGGTAAAAGTGGCTTTATAGATGAAGGGGGAACGCTGGTGCTTCCGCTGCAGTGGAACGACGTCGGACTATTTAGCGAAGGCCTTTGCGGAGTAAGAAAAGAAGCCGGCGGGAAGTTTGGCTTTATTGACCGTCAGGGCACCGTTATCATTCCCTATCAATACGACTATGTGATAGAATTTTTCAGGAAAGGCACCATAAAAGTGAGCCTGGACAAACAAGTAATCACGATAGATAAAACGGGGAAGAACGTAGACGAATAAGCCCGCCAACTGGTTCGGTGAAGGCTATCACACAGGTGAGCAGCCTTTCTTCCACGGGCAAGAGCCTGTTTGTGAATACAAACGAGGCGAAGTACAACGACTACATTATAAACCCCGGGGGAATGCGAATAATCAGCCTGACCCGGAGGAGAATCCGGCGCCGTAGGGAAATGGGTTTAAGTGAAAAAGCCCCGCGTGTGCGGGGCTTTTTTTTTAGGTAGCTACGACCACTTACACGCAGGGGTCGTCAGGAAGTATCTGCTCGACAAAAAATGAATAGAAGTTCGCAACCGCGTCATCCTCGCTGGCGAACGTTATGAGCCCGCACTTCTGCCCGCGTGCGCTGTAATAGACTTCCCACATTCCGCCCTCGGTTTTATTCAGGCACAGCGCTTCCCTCGGAAGCCCTCCTTCTAAACAGTATAAGTGTCCGGAAGCTGCCAACGATAGGAGCTTTATGGCCAGTTCGCTCTTCCTCATAACTCAATGATTTAAGAGTCTAAAAAAGCAAAATCGTGCTACGCTTTTTTGTGGATTTTCTCCTCTCGCCAGGTTTTCCGCTATCTGATAGCGCCAAGGCGTAGGCATAGAGTTATTGCAAAAGGCAGCAGCCGTACATCGATGCCACAATTTGCCCTTCTCAAAGAGATGGAGACCGCGTTAGCAGCCTCTAACAGATGCTCCGAGCAACTGGAGAAGCTACTGCAGGAAGCCCGGACCTTGGGCGGGCATCCACCCCCGGAACTGATAGAAAGGATAAAGGTGGCAAACAAGGAATGCGATGAGGCAATGGAGCACTACGTTAGCGCCTTTAACGCCTACTATCAGGTCAAGGAAAGGAGCTAGCTACCGGTTGGGTGTAAGGGAGTATGGTTGCCTTTTGTTTTACAATTTTTCTATCGCAGCTTGCCCCGGCCTTCTGAGGTGGGAGTCTCTAATTTCATCGGCACTTTCAAACAGACCATGTTCTCTCACGCATTCGGTACCCAAGCAGGAAAGGCGCTCTGCCTTCTGGCCCTCACTGCCATGGTGGGGTTTAGCAGTTGTAGGAGGTGCCGCACCTGCGAGTGCACAAAGGCCGGACAGACGTTTATCGAAGAAAAATGTGGGGCTGGCTCTGGTCGTCTGAATAACTGGCAGCGTTCGATAATGGAGGAGAGTGGTTACGAGGAGTGCTTTTGTGAGGATGATCTTTGAAGCGTCAACGGTCCTTCACGCAGCGCACCGAGCCGTATGAAATGTTCAAGGTGGATTTATTGAAAACCGTGGTGCCCAGGGCGGCGGAGGTATAGGTCAGTGTTCGCACCCGTGCTTGTATTGTGCTCGTTTCGGTAGCCGTAAGAAAGAAGGCTGATCTGTTGATGAGATTAAAGATCACCCCGTTGCTGAAGCCGCCGGGCAGGGCTTTAAAGCCGCTGCTGTTGTTGGAAACGCCTGTGTTCGGGGCGTCCCACAGGATTGTATCGGCCTTTAGCGGGCCGCCAGCCACGGTGGGTCCGCCCAGGAAGGTTTCCAGCTCTTCCCATTCGGCCGCGCTGGGCAGGTGCCAGCCGGAGGGGCACACCCCTTGCACACCGCTGGGATTGGCGTTGGAGGAGGAGGCGCCGGCCATCGCGTTGTCCCAACTGTAGAGCTTGCCGTAGATGTCGCAGAAGAAGGTGGAGTTGTTGTAGCACTGTGTGCCGCCTACCGCATAGCGCAGGTTCTCGGCCATCCAGGTCTGGTTGCCAATGCACACGGCTTTGTATTCCTGCATGTCGCGTGCATCCCTGAATGTTT
>DASWNB010000137.1:0-3730 GCA_036399455.1 Flavisolibacter sp.
AATTGAGCATTGATACCCTTTAGACATTATTCACAGGCCCTTTCTACGAGGCCTCCGTGAGTGGAAGCGTTCCCTGGGGTTAACCGCCAAGGCGCGAAGACGCGAGGAGATTTCACGCAGGAGGCGCTAAGGAAAGGCAAAGAAACGGTCGTTTGAACCGCACTCTTTCTCTTTCTGTTTCTTTCTGTGTTCCAGCGTCTCCGTGGCTACTATCCAGCGAAGAACGCAAAGAAGGGTCGCAAGCTCCCAAAAACCCTAAGGCCGCTTAAGGCCTTCTCTTTGCGCTCTTCTTAGGTCTATAACTCCGGAGGCGTGGGAACACTAAAAGAAACAGAAAGAGAAAGAGTGCGGTTCAGGCGACCATCTTCTTTGCCTTTCCTTTGCGCCTTTCCCGCCTGCTGCGGGACAAGTGCGTGAAATCCCTTTGCGTTCTTCGCGGTTAACTAGGAAAACTTACCCTACGGAGACTTCGAAGCAAGGCCTGCGATAATGTCTATATGGTATAATACTCAATATTCCACGCTCAATCCTCAGGATGTTCTTTATTCATGAATCCTGAACACTGTTGAATATTAATATTATAGAAATAAATTATTCATAAACAGAAAAGCCTCTGCCCAATAAGCCACCTATTCACGATTGACGATTCACGATTCCCGACTTAAGGGGGCATGCTTTTAGTGCTACTATCCACGCACTGAATGGACCTTATGCTTAATACGGATTCTCATATTCTTTCCCTTATTATTGTCGGGATCGCTGCGCTTGGTATGTCGTGGATGCCTGCAGTGGCTAAAACCACCAAGATCTCGTATTCTATCGCGTACGTGCTGCTTGGAGTGCTGGTGTTCAGCCTGGTTGATGGGCTGCCCTTACCCGACCCTACAAAACATAATTCCTTTGTCCTTCACTTTACGGAGCTGGCTGTCATCATCTCGCTCATGGGCACGGGCCTTAAGATCGACGAGCCTTTTTCTTTCAAGGCATGGAAGATACCCTTCCGCCTGGTGAGCGTTACCATGATCCTTTGTATTGCCGGCGTAGCCGCCATCGCCCATTATTTCCTGGGCTTTGACCCTGCCTCCGCCGTGCTGCTGGGCGCCATTCTTGCTCCCACCGACCCGGTGCTGGCCTCCGACGTACAGGTAGGACCTCCGCTGGAAGATCCCAAGGACCCCGCAAGATTTTCACTGAGCGCAGAAGCCGGAATGAACGACGGCACCGCCTTTCCCTTCACCTGGCTGGCCATACTGATGGCTATTGCAGCGGGAGGCATAGGCATGAGCGACCTGGGCCTGTGGTTCCTCCGCGATGTAGTGTACCGCATGGTGGCTGCCATTGCCTGCGGCTATGCTATGGGTAGACTTCTTGCCTATGTAATTTTTTACCTGCCGGAGAACAGCCGCTTTATTTATATCCGCGATGGCTTTGTTGGCGTAGCCACCACCCTGCTGATATACGGCCTTACCGAGCTGGTAAGAGGCTATGGCTTTATTGCCGTTTTTGTAACTGCCCTCACCCTGCGCAATTATGAATTCGGGCATAAATACCACCGCAAGCTCCACGACTTCACCGACCAGATAGAACGGATCATGGTAGCCATTGTACTCCTGCTGTTTGGCGGAAGCATAGTAAGGGGAGGCGTGCTGCAGCATCTTACCTGGGACCTGGCTTTTGTGGGACTGGCCTTTGTCTTTCTTGTTCGTCCGCTGGCCGGACTGCTGTCCCTTGCAGGAATCAGGCTGCCTGTACGCGAAAAGCTGGTGATCGCCTTCTTTGGCATCCGCGGCGTAGGCTCTTTTTTCTATCTTGCCTTTGCCCTTTCCCAAACTGATTTCGCCTTCAAAAACGAGCTTTGGAGCCTTCTTTCCTTCATCGTGCTGTTATCCCTGCTTGTCCACGGCATCACCGCCACGCAGGCCATGGAGAAGCTGGATGAGAAGCGGGAATGAGGGGCGTGAATGGTGAATGGTCAATGGTGAATAGGGTCGTTTACAGGGGCAGGTGCGTTTTGTTTGCAGGCAGGAATTCCTGTTGGATTCAGAGTACACCAAGCCTGCCATCGAAAACCATCTTCCACCACAGGCGGCCTATCCACCATTCACCTTTTCACCTCAATAATACTGGCTGATCATCAAATAAACCACCGGGCCGGAAACGGCTACGTAGAACCACATGGGCCAGGTGACCCTAGCGATTTTGCGGTGCCGGGCATTTTCGTTGGTGAGAGCCCGGTAGGCAGTGAAAAGAATATAGGGGAGTGAAATGCCGGCAAGCAGGATGTGCGTTCCCAGCAGGGCAAAATAAACATAGCGCATGGTTCCGGCGGCGGCTTTTTCGGCGGCATCCACCACGCCGTTGCCATCCGTATCGCCGTACCAGGTGGAGCCGGCAAAAAGGTGGTGCAGGATGTAGGTGACCAAAAAGAATACGGACAGGATAATGGCCGAAAGCATGATGTATTTGTGCGTGGTGTACCGTCCCTGCTTGGCTGTTACCAGCCCCGCCAGCAGCAGCACGGCCACTACGGAATTAATGACTGCATTGATAAGGGCGAATATATGCGGGTCGAAGCCGAGGTTTACGTCGAGGGTTACCCTTTCCAGGGCGGTGACGGCTATAAAAATGATGATGGAAAAGCTGAAGATGATGATTCTTGCCTTCCGGTCGTTCTTTGCTATGGTGAGGTTCATGCCCTTGCTTTTTCTCTTTTAAGATACAGGAACAGCAGTATCAGCCCTACGATCACCGCGGTGAACACTATGGCTATCAGCTCCAGCTTTCCTTCAAGGAAGAACTTGCGGTTGGGGTCTTTTTCCAGCGAAAGGTAAACAAGGTCGCGGGAAAGGCGGGCCAGGTCGGTAGTATCGAGGCCGTGGTAATAGCCGCGGATATTCCGGCGCTTGTCTATCAGCACAAAAAGATCGGAATGGATAAAGGCGCTATCCACCGTGCCTCCGCTCATGGCGGTAAGCCTGAAATGGTTATTGGCCAGGTCGTAGATCTCTGCCCTGTCGCCGGTGAGCAGCCACCAGTTCTGGGGGTTCACGCCAAAGCGGTCGGCCCATTTTTTCAGGGCGGCCACGCTGTCGCGTTGCGGGTCTATGCTGAAGGAAAGAAAGTGAACGAAAGTGGCGTCGCGGTTACCCACCTTGGCGGAGCTTTTGATGCCGTCGCGCAGGCGCTTCATGTTGCGGGTCATGGGCGGGCAGATGGAGGGGCAGTGGGTAAAGAAGAAATCGGCCACCACCACCTTGCCCTCTATCTCCTTCCAGCTTACCTGCCGTCCCAACTGGTTGGTCAGGTTGAAATCGGGCAGCGTGTGCCAGATGGTATCGTAATGGGTCTTGCCGTTTTTGGTGGTCTGCACTACGGAATCGTAGATATAATGGCGGGGCATCGGGGCGGCGTTCTTGCTCACGCTTTTCATGACCAGGTAACCGGCCAGCGGAACCATCAGGCCCAGTAATATGCCGAGGAAAGCTTTTTTGTTCATAACGGAAGAGAGAGCTACAAGTTGAGCTGCGAGTAGTAAGCTACGAGCTACGAGACCTTTCCCGCAACTCGCAGCTCAATACCCGCAGCTTAAAAAAAAGCACCGCCGCAAAGTTATGCAACGGTGCTCAACAAATTGGTTAATACTTCTTTTACCCGCCTTAATCCAGGGGGTGCACGGCAGTGTCGCCGGCATGCTTGGGAGCGCCTATGGTGTGCTCCGTGGGACGGTCGT
>DASWNB010000138.1:0-4166 GCA_036399455.1 Flavisolibacter sp.
AGAGAACTCCGCCACCATGCAGCTGATCAGCGGCATGCAGGATATACGCCTTAACAATACGGACAAGGTAAGGCGTTGGGAATGGGAGCAACTGCAGGCAGGACTTTTCAGGCTAAGCTTCAAGAGTCTTTCCATTACCCAGTACCAGCAGGCGGGAGGCTTCTTTATCAACGAAGGCAAGAATATACTGATCACTTTCATGGTGGCTACGGCGGTAGTGAACGGCCAACTGACCCTTGGAGCCATGCTGGCGATTCAATACATCATCGGCCATCTCAACAGTCCGGTAGAGCAGCTCATAGGGTTTATGCAGCAGGCGCAGGACGCCAGGATATCGCTGGAACGTCTTAACGAGATCCACCAGATGAAGGACGAAGAGCCTGCGGACATGACCTTTATTCACCGCTTGCCCGAGGACAGGTCCATAAGGCTGAACAACCTTTCTTTTACTTACACCGGGGCAGGGAACGATCCCGTGCTGAAGAATATAGACATGGTCATACCCGAGGGCAAGGTTACGGCTATCGTTGGCGCTAGCGGAAGCGGCAAGACCACCCTGCTGAAGCTGTTGCTGAAGTTCTACGATCACTACCAGGGAGAAATGAAGATCGGCGAGAGCAATCTCAAATACATAAGCCCCCGTTTCTGGCGCGACCAGTGCGGCGCAGTGATGCAGGACGGCTTCATCTTCACCGACACCATAGCCAACAATATTGCGCAAAGCGGTGAGCGTCCCGACTATGAGCGGCTGATCTATGCCTGCAAGGTGGCCAACATACTCTCCTTCGTTGAGTCGCTTCCGCTTGGCTTCAATACCAAGATCGGGGCGGAAGGTAACGGCATCAGCCAGGGGCAGAAGCAAAGGATACAGATTGCAAGGGCGGTGTACAAAGACCCTTCTTTCATCTTCCTCGACGAGGCTACCAATTCGCTGGATGCCAACAATGAAAAGCTTATACTAAGAAATCTTGAAGAGTTCTTCCGGGGAAGAACGGTAGTGGTGGTTGCCCATCGCCTGAGCACCGTCAGGAATGCAGACCATATCATCGTGCTGAAGGACGGTGAGATAGTAGAGCAGGGTTTGCACGAGACCCTGGCGGCAACCAAAGGATACTATTATGAGCTGGTAAAAAATCAACTTGAACTTGGAAACTGATCTATGCCTATCAAAGTACATGTAAACGGCAAAATGACCGTAACTCCGCCCCTGGCGCCCTCGCGAAGCGAGGCCGTACAGGAACTGCTCTCCCGCAAACCAGGCTTTCTTGTGCGCTGGGGCATTACCATTTTCTTTGGCGTGCTTCTTTGTCTTGGCTTTGTGTGCTGGATGATACAATACCCGGATGTGGTGAGCGCCAGGGCCAGGCTCACCTCCATCAATGCGCCGAAGGCTGTTCCTGTCAAGATCAACGGAAAGCTCGTAAAGCTCAACGTATCCGAAGGCGATTATGTGCAGGCGGGCAGCGTTATCGGCTTTATCGAAAGCACAGCCCAGCACGAGGAAGTAATGAAGCTGTCAACGGCACTGGAGTCCATTAACGGTGTTGTAAGCAGGAACCGCGAGGACCTGCTGCCCACAGGTATACAATTCCTTACACCCGGAAGCGGTAGCCTCGGAGAGCTTCAGCAGGCCGCACAATCGTTCATGCAGAACTACATAACGTACAGGAGTTTCCTTGCCGGTGGATTCTACCCAAAGAAAAGATCCATGCTGGCCCTGGACCTGGCCAACCTGCAAAAGCAGCGTTCCAACCTGCAGGAGCAGCTCAGCATACAGCAGCAGGACCTGGCGCTGGCGCAAAAGAACTTCGATGCCAACAAGCAACTGAACCGTGAGAAATATCTATCCGACCTGGAATACCGGAACGAGGAAAGCAAGCTGTTAGGAAAGCGCCTCTCACTGCCGCAGCTCAACTCAGCCATAATTTCTAACGAGAGCCAGCGCATAGAAAAGCAAAAGGAGATCCTGGAACTGGAAAGCAAGACTGCGGAGCAGCGTACCGTTTTCCTTCAGGCCCTGCACACGTTTCAAAGCCATGTGGAAGACTGGAAAAAGAAATACGTCCTTACCGCCCCGGTAAACGGGAAGGTGAGTTTTGCGGGCTTCTTCCAGGAAAACCAGCAGCTACGCGCCGACCAAGTGATCTGCTTTGTAAATCCTGAAAACAGCCAGTACTATGCAGAGATGTTCATCCCCCAGAATAACTTCGGAAAGGTAAGCGCCGGGCAAACGGTATTGCTGAAATTCCCCGCCTATCCCTCACACGAGTTTGGCTATGTAAGAGGCCGCCTCGAGTTCATCTCCCGCATGCAGGCCGACAGCGGCTACCTGGCAAAAGTAATCCTGCCCAACGGCCTTCAAACCGACCACCAAAAGCAACTCCAATTCCACGACGGCCTCATAGCCGAAGCGGAGATCATTACCGAAAACAAACGCCTCCTGGAACGATTCTACAGCAGCATCACTAAAAGCCTGCAGAGGTGAGAAAGGTGGAAAGCAGAAGCCGTAAGTCGTAAGTCATAAAAATTAATGGCTTAATACTTATAGCTTATGCTTTAAGACTGTGACTTTGGACTTTGGACTTCCGGCTCCGGTTCATTCAGTATCTTCTTCACTAACACAATCTGCCCCAGGTGGTAATGGGCATGCTCGATGATGCCTGTGAGGTTCCTGTAATAATTACCATACTTGCCATCTTCAAAGTCTTCAAGCAGCTTGCTCTCGGGTAGTTGCCCGATAAGGGCGGCAAAGCTTTCGGCATCTGCCCAGGTCTTGCTGAGCAGGTCTTCCCAGTCCTGCTGCGAATGGATGGGCGGGTGGTCAAAGCTGAACTTGTCGCTGGCATTGAGGCGTTCGCCCTGCAGCACCTTCAGCACGGCACTTACATAGTAATTTGCATGGAATACAAGCGTGGCAATGGTATTGAAGGTGTGAACCTTTGTGGTGGCCTGCTGCCATGTAATGCCTGACAGCGTATCCCGGAAGTTGACCGAAGTCCAGTTACCTCCGAAGTGGACATCCCTCAGGTGCTTTGCGATTTGAGCAGGTAAGTTCATATAGTCTGGTTTTGGCGGAACAAAATTAATCAAAGAGGGCCTATACCCGGGCTTGTTTCATTGGCATTGTTTTTTGGGTGATAACCACGAAGGCGCTGAGACGCGAAGATGCACAGAGCTACCCGTGTCCTGACGTCCCATGTTTAACTATAAAAACAAATACTATGGCAGACAAGGATAGGACACAAGGCCTGGAGGACAACCGTACATCCAGGCAGGACAACAGCAGCATCGGTAACCAGCAGGGCACAGCCCAGACCGGTGCTCAAAACGGCGGCGGCGAAAACATCGACCGGGAGGAGGATAACTATACCGAGGATTTACAACGCTCAGGCCAGCGCAACAGCAGTAACAGGAAAGAAGGAGAGTAAGTGAAAGGAATTAGGAATTGGGGTAGGCTCTGGACTTCTGGCTTATGACTTACGGCTTGCAGCTTGCAGCCCATTCCAAATTCCCAATTCCTCCTCCCCTTCACCCCAGCTTTACGGAGGTCATAGTCAGTGAACCACCGACAGCTTTGTCGTTGAAGAAGGAAACTTCGTCTTTGCTTCCTTTCAGGCCCAGTGTGTACATCAGGGGAAGATAGTGTTCGGGTGTGGGAATGGCCAGCCTGGCTTCGCTACCCAGTGATTCATAATTTATGAGCGGGTTGTGGTCGCCGGATGCTATGAGGCTCTTGAACCTGTCGTTCAGTTGGATAGCCCAATCATAGCCATACTCGGGTTCGTTCATCTTGTCCCAGGCAATCATCCTGAGGTTATGGACCATGTTGCCGCTGCCCACGATCAGCACACCTTTCTTACGCAGCTCATAAAGCTCCTTTGCCAGGTTGTAATGATATTGCGGGCCTTTTGTATAATCAATGCTTAACTGAAGCACGGGAACGTTTGCTTCGGGGTACATGTGCCGTATGATGGTCCATGCGCCGTGGTCGAGTCCCCAGTCGTGATCCGGTTCTACTGTAGTTGACTGGATCAATCCTGCCGTTTCCTTTGCCAGTGCCGGGCTGCCCGGGGCCTTGTATTGCACTTCAAAAAGCTCTTTGGGAAAACCGCCAAAGTCGTGGATGGTAGAGGGAAAATCCATGGCGGTGATGCGGGTTCCTCTGG
>DASWNB010000139.1:0-4697 GCA_036399455.1 Flavisolibacter sp.
GCGCTGCCGCAACTGGCCTTTACGGCAGACCGCAACGGCCGCATCGACTTTGTCAACCGCCAGTGGTTCGAATATTCTTCTTCCAGGGACAAGTTTCCCGAAACGCCGGAAGGACACCTGCCACTGGAGCTTCAGTGGCTCCGCAGCATCGAGGCAGGCGAGCCGGTGGAAACCGAAGTGCCCCTGAGAAAGCTGGACGATGACCGGTTTTATTACCACCTGCTCAAAGCCACACCCGTAAAAACCGGCGGCACCGTCACCAAATGGGTAGGGAGCTTCACCAGCATACACGAGCAGAAAATGCTGAACGAAACCCTGGAGCGCAAGGTGGCCGAAAGAACCCGCGAGCTCCTCGAAGCCAACCGCGACCTGGAAGTGAGCAACCACGACCTGCAGCAGTTCACCTCCGTAGCCTCACACGACCTGAAGGAACCGCTGCGCAAGATCCAGTTCTTTGGAAACCTGCTCAGGGAAAGGGCCGGACTCGAACCCGGCATGGAAGTCTACCTGAACAAGATCGTACAGGCATCGGTGCGCATGAGCAACCTCATTACCGACCTTCTTTCCTTTGCCAGCCTGTCGGGGCCAAGCCTGTTCCAGCCGGCCGACATGGGCCAGATCATCAGCGAGATCATGTGCGACCTGGAGCTGAGCATAGCCGAAAAGGATGCGCAGGTAGACGTAGGGCCGCTGCCCCGGGTGGAAGCCATCCCCGGCCTGATAAGGCAACTGTTCCAGAACATCATCAGTAATGCACTCAAATTCTCGAAGCCGGACCACCCGCCACATATACGCATCAGCGCGGAGCGCACCAATATTCCTTCCCTGGAAAGCCCCTGCACGGAAGATGGCGCCTGGTGCCGCATCAGCATTGCGGACAACGGCATCGGCTTCGATGAAAAATACGCGGACAAGATATTTACCCTGTTCCAGCGGCTGAACGCAAGGGCCGAGTATGAAGGAACCTGCATAGGCCTGGCCATTGCCAAGAAGATCGTTGACCGGCACAACGGCACCATAGCCGCACGCAGTACCATGGGCGAAGGCTCCACGTTTTACGTGATACTGCCCGTAAAGCAGGACGAGCTTCGCCGCGAAAAAGAAGAAAACCAGTTTATTGCCACCACCCTCCCATAACCCGTAACAGATGAACAAATTATTCAGAAGGCTTTCCCTGTCGTCCAAGCTCATGCTGATGGCCGTGATTCCGCTGGCCCTGCTGGCTTATTTTGCCATACAGATTTACAGGGAGAAGGATACCAAGATACAGTTGCTGGAGACTTATCTCCAGCGCGTCGAGCAGTCGGCGAGCATCAGCTCCCTGATAGACGAGCTGCAGACGGAACGGCGGTACAGCTTCGGCTATGTCATCAACGGGCGGTTGCGGGCCGAGTTGGCCGTGCAGCGCCCGAAAACCGACGCCGCCTTCCGGGCGCTGCTGGGCAGCCCCTCCCTGGCAGGCTTCACCGGCTATACTTTCCTGGACAGCCTCGCCTCCGTACGCCGCCGCATCGACGAAGCCTCCATTCCCGCCCAGGGCGTGATGACCTATTACACCAACGTGCTGTTCCGCCTCAACACGCTTAATGTAGTGTCGGCAGGCAACGTCACTTACCTGGAGCCTGTCCGCGGCCAGTTGCTGGGTCAAAAGCTCCTGTCGGAACTGGTCACGTACATGGGCATACTCCGGTCCCAGATATACTACGCCCTTCATTCCGCCCAGCCGGGCATTGAAGCCGCCGCCAACCTGAGCTCACTTTATGACATCTACCTGAGCTACATAAAAGAATTTGAACTAAAGGCATCGCCGCAGGCAATCAGGGATTTCAAGAGGATAACCACGGACCCCAACGTTCAGATCACCACCACCTACGTAGAGCAGCTTCTCGCCACCGGGCAGTACGACAGCACCATCACCTCGGAAGAGTGGTGGCAGGTTTCCGCCAACGCGGTGGACAGGATCAGGGAGCTCCAGCGCAGCCTGCTGCAACAGACCCGCCAGGGCATACATGAAATATACGAGCGTGAAAAAACCGCCCGCGACCGCAGCCTTCTCTTCCTGGCGCTGGCCATTGCCCTGGTGCTCTTCGTGATCATCTACACCATCTCCATGATTACCCTCATCCTCCGCGACCTTAACCGCGCAGCGCAAAAAATATCCACCGGCGCTACAGACGTAGGAATAAAAGTGGAATCGGCCGACGTGATCGGCAGCCTCGCGGAATCCATGATACGCATCGACGAGAACAACAGGGCGCTGGCACTGGCCGCCGATGCCATCGGCAGCGGCAATTTCAACGTGGAAGTGAAATCCCGCGGCAGCGAGGACGTACTGGGCAACGCCGTTGTAAGAATGAAACACGACCTGCAGCAGTTTCACCAGGAAAACGAAGAAAAGCTGTGGGTACATACAGGGCTGGAAAAAGTAAACGAAGCAATTCGCGGAGAAAAGGAGCTGGCCGTGCTGGGCACCGACGTGCTGAATGCGCTGGCATCCTACATTAATTGCTCCGTGGGATTGCTGTATGTCCGCTCCGGCACTATCCTGCGCTACACCGCGGGCTATGCCGCGGCAAACAGGGACGCCATTCCCATGCAGGTAGAGATAGGTGAAACGCTGGTAGGGCAGGCCGCACAGCAGGGAGAACCCATGCTGCTGAAGAATGTTCCCGGTGATTTCCTCCGGGTAAGCAGCGGAAGCCTTGAAGGCAGACCGGCAAACGTACTGCTTCTTCCCCTGGTGCACAACGGCCTGGTGGAAGGCGTGGCGGAACTGGGCTCATTCGAAGAATTCAGGCCTGAAGCGATGGCTTATATCACGCAGGCGGCGCCCGCCATTGCCATTGCCCTCCAGGGCGCCAAAAGCAGGAGCCGCCTCCAGGAACTGCTGGAACAAACACAGGCCCAATCTGAAGAGCTTCAGGCACAGCACGGCGAGCTGGAAAACATCAACGCGGAGCTGGAAGCACAGGCCGAAAAGCTGCAGGCCTCCGAGGAAGAGCTGAAGGTGCAGCAGGAAGAGCTGCTTCAAACCAACCAGGAACTGGAAGAACGCTCAAGGCTGCTGGAAGAAAGAAACCAGTTGATCGTAGAGAAGAACATGGATATACAGCGCAAGGCTGAAGAGCTGGAGCTGAGCACCCGCTACAAATCCGAATTCCTGGCCAACATGTCGCACGAGCTGCGCACGCCGCTCAACTCAGTGCTCCTTCTCTCCCGCCTGCTGTCCGAGAACAACAGCAAAAACCTTACACCCGAGCAGGTGGAATATGCACAGGTGATACAAAGCTCAGGGCAGGGACTTCTTTCACTCATCGACGAGATACTGGACCTCTCAAAAATAGAGGCGGGCAAGATGGAGCTGGAATACCAGCCTGTCATGCTGCAGGAGATCGTGCACGATATGCGGTCGCTGTTTGCGCCGATGGCGAAAGAAAAAAACCTCGAGTTTTCGATAGAGACCGATGAAAAGCTGCCCTCCCAGGTAGAAACCGACAAGATGCGCCTGGAGCAGGTGCTGAAAAACCTTTTGTCCAATGCGCTCAAGTTTACGTCGAAAGGCTCGGTGCGGATGAAGATCGAAAGCGTGGGTGACGACCGTTCCTTCATGTCTTTTTCGGTAACAGATACGGGCATCGGCATTCCAAAAGAAAAGCAGGGGCTCATCTTTGAAGCCTTCCAGCAGGCCGACGGCTCCACGCGGAGGAAGTACGGCGGCACGGGCCTGGGGCTTTCCATCAGCCGCGAGCTTACCCGCCTGCTCGGCGGAGAAATGAAGGTAAGCAGCGAGCCGGGAAAAGGAAGCGAATTTACCATATACATACCCGTTAGCAAGGCCGTTCAGGCCCGCAAGCCGCAGCCCGCCGAACAGCAGCCTGCGCCCGAAGAAAAGCCACAGCCGCAGGAGCAGAAGCCTCCAAGAAAAGACCTTCGCGCCGAAAAAATTCCCGCCGCACTGCCCGATGACCGCAACAACGTACAGGCGGGCGACAAGACCATCCTCATTATCGAGGACGATACCGGCTTTGCCCGTGCCCTGCTCGATTTTACACGCCAGAGAGGCTACAGGGGACTCGTTGCCGTCCGCGGCGATGAAGGCCTGGAGCTGGCGAAGCAATACCGTCCCCTGGGCATCCTGCTCGACCTTCAGCTTCCTGTAAAAGACGGATGGGAAGTAATGGAAGAACTGAAATCCGATCCCGCCACGCGGCACATACCGGTGCACATCATGTCCTCGATGGAGGCAAAGAAAGAAAGCCTGACGAAAGGCGCCATAGATTTCATCAACAAGCCCGTTGCGCTGGAGCAGATGCAGGAAGTATTTGGCAAGATAGAGCACCTGCTGTCCCGCGAGCACAGGAAGGTTCTTATCATCGAAGAGAACCCGAAGCACGCAAAGGCGCTTGGTTACTTCCTCGAAACCTACAATGTAAGCATTGAAATATCGGGCTCCGTAAGCCACGGCGTAAGCGCCTTGAAAAAAGAAGGCGTTGACTGCGTCATCCTCGACATGGGCATCCCCGACCAGCACGCCTACGAAACGCTGGAGCAGGTAAAGAAAAGCCAGGGACTTGAAAATCTTCCCGTCATCATCTTCACGGGCAGAAGCCTGTCCAAATCCGAAGAGCAGCGCATCCGCCAGTACGCCGATTCCATCGTCATCAAAACGGCGCATTCCTACCAGCGCATACTGGACG
>DASWNB010000140.1:0-3999 GCA_036399455.1 Flavisolibacter sp.
CGAAGCAGGCTGTCCCGGCGTAGCCGATCCCGGACAGCAACTGGTGCATATAGCGCAGGAGATGAAGGCCGTAGTACGTCCCCTGGTAGGTCCCAACTCCATCCTGCTTGCCCTTATGGCCAGCGGCATGAACGGACAGCAGTTCCAGTTTACCGGCTATCTTCCCATCGACGCTGCGGAACGAGCCAAAGCCATTAAATCCCTCGAAACAGAATCAAAGCAAAAGAACTGCACGCAGATCTTCATCGAAACCCCTTACCGCAACAACCAGTTGCTGGAAACCCTTGTGAAAACCTGTCATCCCCAAACCCGCATCTGCGTAGCCACCGACCTCACCGCTTCCACGGAAAGCATTCAAACGAGGACGGCGGTTCAGTGGAAGAATGATGTTCCTCAACTTCATAAAAGACCTGCTATTTTTTTATTGTATGCAGGAGTGTAAAGTTTGAGGTTCGTTAGGTGTAACACTCTGCATCTTGTGCTCACTCCGCGTCCTTGTACCGTTGTGGGTAACCACGAAAACCCAGAGTCACGGAGGCTTCACTAAGGAAGGAAATGATGACCTGACGAACCTCAAACTTCAAACTTCAAACCTCAAACCTGCTTCCCCCTTACGCCTGTGCGTGAACCTACAGCCCATATTTATCAACCAAGTAAATAAGCGCAGCCATATTCACCGCTCCAAGTTCCAGCTCGCGTTTGTTGACCGATTCGAAGACGTCGCTGCGGGCGTGGTGGATGTCGAAATAGCGCTGGGAGTCGGGTTGGAGGCCGGCTACGGGAGTGCCCAGGAGCCTGTTGAGGGGGCCGATGTCGGCGCCGCCGCCGCCCGGAGTGAGCTCGCCTGCGCCGTAGGGAGAGAGCAGTTTGCTCCAGGATTGAATGCGGGCCATCTGGGCGGGCTGCACGGTGAAGCCGAAGCCGCGGGGCGTAAAACCGCCTGCATCGCTTTCAAGCGCAAAGATGTGCTTCTCGCCTTTGGCTTTTGCTTCCTCGGCGTACTTGTTGCCGCCGCGAAGGCCGTTCTCCTCGTTTGCAAAAAGAACAAAGCGGATGGTACGTTTGGGCTTGTAGCCAAGTGCCTTGAAAGCACGCAATACTTCTATGGTCTGCACGCAACCGGCGCCGTCGTCGTGGGCGCCTTCGCAGTTGTCCCAACTGTCGAGGTGGCCGCCGATGGTGATGTATTCGTTGGGAAATTCGGAGCCCCTGATCTCGCCGATCACGTTGTGGCCGATGGTATCGGGAAGAAAGTGGCCGCGGGTGAGGAGCGAAACGGAAAATACTTCGTGTGTCTTGAGCAGGTCGCTCAGCATGTCGGCATCGCGGAGGCCTACGGCCAGTGCGGGAATTTTGGGAAGAGAATCCACATAACGGGTGGCGCCTGTGTGCGGATGGTTGTCCGTGCTGTGCGACATGCTTCTCACGATCACGCCCACTGCGCCGTACTTTGCGGCACGGCTGGGGCCCTGTCCCCTGTAGGGCGAGGCATCGCGGTAGGCTTCGAAGGTGCGGACCAGGGTGGGGTTGAATTTATAATTGTAGAAGACGATCTTTCCTTTCAACTGGTCCTTTTTGGCTTCAAGATCGTCGAAGCTGGCCACTTCTATTACATCGGCGGAAAGCAGCTTCCCGGAGCCGATGGAGTTGCCCAGGGCTACCACGTCCAGTTTTTTGAACAGCGTGTTCCTTGCGCCCCTCCTGGCATAATGAACGTTGGCCCGGTCCTCTCCGCCCCTTACCCAGCGGGGCACCATGCACTCCTGCATCCAGGCATGGTCGGCCTTTGCAGCCTGCATAGCCTGCAGCCCCCATTGCTCGGCTTTTACCATTTGTGGCGAGCCGGCCAGGCGGCCGCCTATTTGCTTGGTCAGCACCCGCAGGTTGTCGTAAGCCCTGCTGTTGGTCAGTATCTCGCTGGCAAGCCGCCTGATAAAGGCAGAGTCTTCGCGCAACGAGGCGGTGTCCTGCGCCTGGAGGGTTGTGCAGCAGGCAAAGAAGAATATGATAACGGAGAATAATCTGTTCATGCTTTAAAATTACCTGAAAACCAATATTGAAACAGCAGTGCAAAAACAATTAATTTAACCAATACGGCAAGGGGCTGTCTGCTTTTTGTATTTACCTTAGTCGTTCAATAGCGAACCATGAGAATAGGAATTGTATGCTATCCCACCTTTGGCGGTAGCGGCGTGCTGGCAACAGAGTTGGGAAAAGCACTGGCGCAAAAAGGCCACCAGGTGCATTTTATCACCTACCAGCAGCCTGTAAGACTGAGCGGATTTATCCCCAATATTTTTTACCACGAAGTGCAGGTACCCACCTACCCTCTTTTTGATTATCCCCCCTACGAAACGGCTTTGGCCAGCACCATGGTGGATGTGATCAGGAACAACCAACTGCAACTGCTGCACGTGCACTACGCCATCCCCCACGCATCGGCGGCCTACATGGCCAAGAGCATACTGGAGAAAGAAGGCATCCACGTACCCGTTATCACCACCCTGCACGGCACAGACATTACCCTGGTAGGAAAGGACAAGACCTATGCCCCCGTAGTAGCCTTCTCCATCAACCAGAGCGACGCCATTACCGCGGTTTCGGAAAACCTGCGCGACGAGACGTACAAGACCTTCCAGATAGAAAAGCCGATCCAGGTCATCCACAACTTCGTGGATGTGGAGCGTTTCCGGCGCAAGCCCATCGATGCCTTCCGCAGGGTGATCGCCCCCGAAGGCGAACGCATCCTCCTTCACGCCTCCAACTTCCGCAAGATCAAAAGGGTTCAGGATGTGGTGAAGATTTTTAAAATTCTGTGCGACAGGATGCCCTGCAAGCTCCTCTTTGTAGGCGATGGTCCTGAAAGGGTGCCCGCCGAGCACCTGGCCCGCGAGCTGCACGTATGCGATTCCATCCGCTTTGTAGGAAAGCAGGAGCAGATGGAAGACATACTCGCCATTGCCGATCTTTTCCTTCTTACCTCCGAGTATGAAAGCTTTGGCCTTGCCGCACTTGAAGCGATGGCAGCAGGCGTGCCGGTGGTGTCTACCAACGCAGGTGGTTTAGGTGAGATCATGGTTCCCGGTGTTACCGGTTACATGGGCAATGTAGGCGATGTGGAGACCATGAGCAACCATGCCCTCAGCATCCTGGAAAGCGATGAGCGCCTGGCGCAATTCAAGGCAGCCGCCGCCGAACACGCCAACAAGTTCGACATCAAGCATATTGTTCCGCTGTATGAGAAGCTGTATGATGAGGTGCTGAGCCAGGAACTTGTTTAGAAGGTTTCTGGTTTTTGGGTTTCTTGTTTCTTGTTTCTGGTTGTTTAGGTGCAGGAAAGACAGCACCCAACCATAAACAAGAAACAAGAAACCCTCCTATCTCAGCCACGCACGTGGATTCACATTCTTGCTCTCGTTCATGAGCATGAAATCCACCTGGCCACCGCTGCCGTCATCGGCCTGGGCGGCACGGCCAATAGGCTGGCCGGTGCGGACGATGGTTCCGCGGGATACGCTGGCGGAAGAAAGGTTGCTGTACACGGTGAAGTATTTACCGTGCCGGATCATCACCATCATGCCGTCGCCCAGGTTGGAAACGGCGCTCACTTCGCCATCAAACACGGCCTTTACGGTAGTGCCTGCGGAAGGAGTAGATATGGTGATGCCGGGGTTATCGAATGTAAGTCCGTCCACCTTGCTGGTGCCGTAGGGAATGCTCACCACGCCGTTGTCCACGGGCCAGGGCAGCCCGCCCCTGTTCTTTTCAAAGGAGGCGGCCAGCTTTCTTTCCCCTTCGTTGAGGGTAAGGTAGCTTTCAGGCGCCGTTTTCTTGGCGGGAGCAGCACCGGTTGTTGTGGTGGTCCTGGGTGTTGTGGTGGCAGTATTGTTTTTGTTGGCGGCGGCTTCGGCGTCCCTGCGCTTTTTCTCTTCGGCGGCAGCCAGCCTCTTGGCTTCCTCTATCTCGCGGCGGACGATGGCGGCAATTTGTCCCCTCAGT
>DASWNB010000141.1:0-2906 GCA_036399455.1 Flavisolibacter sp.
TCCGGTAGTCAAAGGATTAACGTCATCAAATTTATTTTTATTTTCCTCCAAAACCATTTTAACGGACCATTTGGGAATAAAAAAAAATCCTGCTGTAAAAACAGCAGGAATCAATCACATTATGCGGAAGTAAGATTACCAGTTGGAGAAGCGGATACCTACGTTGTAGGGCGTCTGGTCAAGGCCTTTTTCCCACATGCTCTTCATGGCGTAGGAGCCGTACAGCTTAACCGGGCCCAGGTTCAGCTCACCGATGTAGGACAGCTTCCACCTGCGCAGGTCAAAATCGTCGTGCAGCTTGTCTTTGTCGTCATTGTCCTTGATCTTCTGGCGGGCGGAGTACAGGTAGCCTGCGCTTATGCCGCCGCTTACGCCAAAGCCTTTTTCACGGCCGGGAGTGAAGTTGAAGTTCAGGAGAATGGGAACGGTAACATAATCAACAGCCAGCTTGTTCTTTTTTACGCCGGCCAGCGTGGGGTCGAGGGTGATGAGGGTGGGGTTCTTGGAAAAACGCACCCTTTCATCGTCGAAGCGGTAGTTGTTCAGTTCCAGTCCCAGGCCGTATTTCAGGTTCACCACGTGCTTGATTACGTTGAGGCGCTGCATGAAGAACCAGAGGTTCACGTTTACGGATTTGCCGGTACGCAGGTCAAACTGGTCCTTCCCAAAGCCGGGGGCGAAGGCCTGTGCCTCGGCGGAGCCGTAGTTGGTCCTGTCGTTAAAGTTGGTAAAGCCAATGTCAACGATCCACCAGTTGGTGCTGAGGTTGGAATTGGAGCGTTTGCGGTTGCGGTTGGAGATCACGATATTCTTGTTATCGCCTTCCTTGCCGGGTTTTTTAACGATGATCACGCCTCCGATCTTGATGGTGTCGGCCTGTGGTTCTTTTACGGTTGTATCCGTCTGGGCCATTGAGGCCATAGTAATGCCTGATGCAATGAATGCAAGTATTAATCTTTTCATGCTTTTTAATTTGAAATCGGGTTATTTAAGTTTTACAGCCACGGCGCCAATCAGCAGTTCATCGTCTTCGTTGGTAGCGCTGATGCCGGTTGTCCGTTCGACCAATCGGGTGGCTTTGCGCAGTAAGCCTCTGATCGATCCTTTTTTGTTGCTGGCCACTTCTCCGCCATCAGGTACCATGGCTGCGGGAAGCGCTTCTATGTTAGTGTTACGCTCCTCGGGAGCAGAAGTTACAAACGATTTGTTAACTACATCGCCGGAGGCGGAAGTCGATACAATGGCTGCATCCTCGCCCTGCGTTGTGCGCTGAACGGGCAGCTCTATGATGGCCACATCTTCCTGGGCGATCACCGGGGATTGAACCGGGGCCTCATGCTTTACAGGCGGGACGTTCTTTACAGGCACGGTCTCGCCGGTTACGGCCTTCTTCATTTCTGCCTGTTGATCCGTTGAGGCAATGGTCCGGGAAGGCTGGCTGTCCAGGGACTGCTCAGGCATGGGCTGCCGGATGGGAGAGGACTGGTCCTTTTTCTCCGGGGTAGTCTTTACAACCACAGGCGGCTGGTCTCCGCTGTTGCTGCCATTGTTCCCCCAATAGAGCAATCCGAGGGCTGCTATCACTACCGCAGCGGCGGCCACACGCATCCAGGGGCGGAACAGGGCCACCCTTTCGGTGCGGCGGTATAGTTCCTCCTTGTTTGGATAAGGAATGTGTTCGGAGGCGTCGAGTTTTGTTTTGAGGAGAAGGGCGTGCTGCGCCTGGAGGTCCTTGCTGGCTTCCAGTTGGCGGGAAAGGGATTCCCTGCTGCCGGAAGGCAGCTCGTTATCTATATAAAGCAGGAGCTCGTCCCCGGCCATGTTGAGTTTCATGCTTTCGGAGAGAAGCTCTTCCTTGTTGAAGAAGGTAACGTCATCGACGGGCAGCTTTGTGCTCATCAGCATATCCAGCTCGGCCTGGAGGCCGGGGTGCTGAAGCAGGAAAGCGTCCACCATAGCCACCTGCTCTTCGCTCAGCTCACCGTCCATATAAAGGATGAAGAACTCTTCGTAGTTGCCCAGGTTGATGGCACTATTGGTATCGTTCGGGTTAAATGACATTTTCTACTTTTACGATGTATTCTTTTAATTGGAGTCGGGCACGGTGGAGGTAAACCTTAACCTGGCTTTCGCTGAGGTTCATGATCTTTCCTATTTCGTCGTAGCTGTAGCCTTCGTAGTCCTTGAGCATCACCAGCGAACGCTGTGTTTCGCTCAGGCGGGCGAGGGCATCCTGGAGCACGGCCCGGGCGTTGTTCATCTGCCTGTTGGTGATCCTGGCCTCGTCCCTGAATTCTTCCTTCAACTGCACTCTTTTCACCTTTCTCAGGTGGTCGATCATGCCGTTGTAGGCTACGGTAAACAGGTAAGATTTGCTTTTGGCTCCGTCCACTTCCTCCCGGTTCCTCCACAATTTCTCAAAAGCCGTCTGCACCACGTCCCGGGAGTCCTCCTCGTGGCGAAGATTTTTTAAAATGAACCGGTACACGTTGTCCGCGTACTGGGTCACACAGTCGTTATACTCTTTTTCGGTCATAAACAGTCAAAAACAGCTTGATTCCTTAGTTATACGGGGGAACGAGCGGAATGTTACAGCAAAGAAAGAAAATTTTTACCGGACCTGGATGGCGGAGACAAACTGGGTGGCAAGGGCGTCCCAGATCATGTGCCCGGAGCGGCCGGGGCTTTCCTTGCCGCAGGTTTCGATGGCGGTGCAGGCCTGCTGTCCTTTTTTATAGGCAGCATAGGAGATGGCGGAGATCATGAGCAGTAAAAGCGCCGTAAGAATGAACATCCTGCTTTTAAAGACCTTTCTCATGCTTTGGTTTATTGGTCAGACGAAGGTAATCCGCAGTATGTTACAGTTTCTTTAAAAAACGTTAACCGATCAGCGACAACCGATGACC
>DASWNB010000142.1:0-2101 GCA_036399455.1 Flavisolibacter sp.
CTTTTCGTATCGCGGCGGATACATCAAGCGAGTCGATGAACTGGTGCATGCTCTCTTTGGTGATGCCTTTTTTTCCGCGGGTCAGTTCCTTCAGCGCCTCGTAAGGATTGGGATATTGTTCGCGGCGGAGGATGGTTTGCACGGCTTCGGAAACAACGGCCCAATTCTCTTCAAGGTCCTGGTAAATCTTTTCATCGTTCAGAACCAGCTTGTTCAATCCTTTTTCAATGGATTTAAAGGAAAGAATGGTATGCGCAAAGGGGAGTCCTATGTTGCGGAGAACGGTGGAATCGGTAAGGTCGCGCTGGAGGCGGGATACGGGCAGCTTGGCTGAAAGATGCTCGAACAGGGCATTGGCTATTCCAAGGTTGCCTTCGGCATTTTCGAAATCGATCGGGTTCACCTTATGCGGCATGGCCGACGAGCCGACCTCACTCTTCTTTACTTTCTGCTTGAAATATTCTATGGAGATATAGCTCCAGATGTCGCGGCAAAAATCAATGAGGATGGTGTTGATGCGCTTCATGCAGTCGAAAAAGGCGGCGAGGTTGTCGTAGTGCTCTATCTGCGTGGTGAATTGCGAGCGTTGCAGCCCCAGCACATCTTCCACGAATTCATTGGAAAAGCGTATCCAATCCGTTTTGGGATAGGCTACATGGTGGGCGTTGAAATTGCCCGTGGCTCCGCCGAACTTAGCGCTGTTCGGAATGCCTATCAGTTGCTCCACCTGGTTCGATAACCGCTCAAAAAATACCATCAGTTCTTTTCCAAGGCTGGTGGGACTGGCGGGCTGGCCGTGTGTGCGGGCCAGCATGGGAATGTCTTTCCATTGCCTTGCCAGCAGCCTCAGTTGCGTGTTCAGGTTGAGCAGGGCGGGAAGGTATTCAAACTCCATGGCGTGCTTCCACGACAGCGGGATGCAGGTATTGTTGATGTCCTGCGAGGTAAGCCCGAAATGCACCCATTCCTTTACTTCGGCGGCGCCTGCTTTTTCCAGTTCCTGTTTCAGGTAATACTCCACGGCTTTTACATCGTGGTTGGTGGTGTGCTCGATAACCTTGATCGCCTGCGCATCGTCGGGGCCGAAATCGTCCTTCAGCCTGTTCAGTTGCCTGGTGGCTTTGGGAGAAAGCTTCAGGAATTTTTTGCCGGCAAGAAAGAACAGGTATTCCACTTCCACCAGCACGCGGTATTTCATCAGGGCGTATTCGGAAAAGTATTCATCCAGGTGCTGCACCTGCCTGCGGTAACGCCCGTCAATGGCCGATATGGCGGAAAGAGAAGTTAGTTCCATAAAAAACCTGCCGTCTATCTTTGCGGGCAAAACTAAATCATTTGAGGAAGATAAAAGCCGGGGCGGTAAGCTATTTGAACACGAGGCCTTTGCTGTACGGCATCAGGCGGCACGGCATAATGGAGGAGATAGACCTGGTGGAAGATTACCCCGCTCACCTGGCGCAGATGCTGCTGGACGATGAGATCGACCTGGGCCTCATCCCCGTAGGCATACTGCCACGGCTGGGCAACTGGACCATCAACGGCGATTTCTGCATCGGCTGCAACGGGCCTGTGGCATCCGTTTGCCTGTTCAGCGAAGCGCCCATGGAAGATATAGACACCGTGTACCTCGACTACCAGTCACGCACATCCGTTCTGCTGGCGCAGGTGCTGCTGAAGGAATACTGGAAGAAGGAAGTAAAGATCATCCGCGCTTCGTCCGAAGAATACCTGGACCAGATCAAGGGCCGCACGGCCGGCGTGGTCATCGGCGACAGGGCCCTCCGCCAGCGCCAGCGCTCCACTCACATCTTCGACCTCGGCGAAGCCTGGAAAGCGCATACCGGCCTTCCCTTTGTCTTTGCCGCCTGGATCAGCCGCCGTCCCCTCGACCCCGCTTTTATCCGGCGCTTCAACGAAGCCAACGCCCTGGGCCTCCGGCACATTCCCGAAGTCATCGCCGAAAACCCCTATCCGCATTATGACCTGAAGGAATATTTTACAAAGAACATCGATTACGTACTGGATGATGAGAAGCGTAAGGGACTGGAGCTGTTCCTGGGATCGTCAATCGTCAATCGTCAATCGTGAATGGGTCGTTTAC
>DASWNB010000143.1:0-6474 GCA_036399455.1 Flavisolibacter sp.
CGGTGGTCGGTGGTCGCTCATCGGTTATCCCTCCCTCACCAACCCTGTCTTTGTGATCCGCGTAGCTTCCTGGTAAGAGTCGTAATCGGTATTCACTTCCCAAAGGTTGTGCGAGTAGCCGCCGGCGATGTTCTCGCTGGCCAGTATGCCCATGAGGATGGAATGGTCCTGGTTGTTGTATTTGAAGGAGCCGTAACGGCCGATAGGATGAAGATTTTTTATTCCGTCCAGCCAGGGCTGGATGATTTGGAGGTTTTCCTTATATCCTTTGCTATAAACCGGGTAACACCTGGGAACGCGGTAAACGGCGCCGTCGAGAATGGAGTTGTTGCCGATAAGACCCGTGCTCCTGATGTCCTTTACAGCCAGGTCGATCATGCGGGCGTCGTCGAATGTCCAGAGCTCTTCATCCGTATTGGCCCAGAACTCCAGCGCCAGTATGGTATTGTCCGTTCCGCAGATCTGCGGAACCCAGTTGCGGAAATTGGTGATGCGGCCCGTACGCAGGTTGGATGAATGGACGTAGAGCCAGTTATCGGGAAAAAGATTGCCGCCTTCAACATGGAGGTAAACGATGATGGTGTTCCTGAATTTCAGCCGCTCTACTTTTTCCCTTACCTCTGCAGGCACATGATCCATGGTACGCACCAGGTGAGTCATCGGCATGGTGCTTACTACATGATCATAGTTCTTGTTCTCACCCGAGGCCAGCACCAGCCCGGTGGCCTTGCCGTTTTCCACGGTAATTTTTTTTATGGGAGATGAAGTGTGCACGCGTCCGTTGGCCGCCTTTATCTTGTCCGCCATCTTCTGGTACACCATGCCCGTACCGCCAAGCGGGTAGGCGAATTCATCCACCAGCGTTTTGTGGCCGCCGCCGCCGAAGAAGGCGTTCTTCACGGCTTCATACAGCGATAATTTTTTTATGCGCTGCGCGGCAAAGTCCACGTCGAGCTCCGTGCAGGGAATGCCCCACAGCTTTTCCGAGTAGGTTTTAAAGAAGATGTTATACAGCCTGTACCCGAAGCGTTTCACCACCCACGATTCGAAGTCTTCACTGTGCCCGTTGGGGGTGAAGCGCTGCTGTGCATAGCTGAGAAGGCAACGGGCGGTTTCGGCGGCGCCGAGATTGACAAAGGCATTTACGGGCTTCAGGGGATAGTCGAAGTATTTGCCTTTGTAGAAAATGCGGGTGAGGCGGTTCACCATTTCATAATCGGAGCCCACCACTTCAAGCCACAGCTCATTCACTCTTTTATCATTGCTGAAAAAACGGTGAGGGCCAATGTCCACCCTGCTGTTCCACAGCTCTATGGTCCTGCACATGCCGCCGACCGTGCTATCGGCTTCAAACACATCTACAGCAAAACCTTTTTTGCTCAGCAGGTAGGCAGCAGTTAAACCGGCGGGACCGGCGCCTACTACGCCTACGGTCTTTTGATGCTCATCCATACACACTAATTCTTTCGCAGGGGATAAAGGTGAATAAAAACAAGGAATGGAATAAATACAAGGGAATGACGTATCACCAGCATATAGCGCAAAACTATGGGACTGGCATACACAGACAAAATTATATACGCAAGACAAAAGAACGAGACGAGCAACATCATGCCGTACTGCCGGGGAGTAAAGCTCAGCCTTGACCGGAAGCAGAGCGTTACAAGAGAGGCAACAAAAAGAACCCACAGAACATTGAAACTCTTCGATGCGGTGCGGGCAAGAAAGCGGTGCAGGAAATCATACCTTGGCTTTACCTCGCAGTTGTTGCAGCCGAACCAGTCCTTTATTTGCTGTGAAGGTTGCGGGTAATTAAAAAGCGCTTCATTCGACATACGGAACAGGAAGAGAAAATTGGGCCACATGTAATGCCGTACAAAAGTGCCGGGGTGGTGCATGATGACGTAATTGCCCCACTTTCCAAACGGAATACTGGCCTGGTGCCAGTAGTAGAGGTAACGCCGCTTACCGTTCCCCTGCAAATGGAACATGTATCTTTTTAAAGGGCCGTCCGGAAGCCACAGGAAAGTCACCACTACGCTGTCTTTTGGCGGGTAAAGCTCAGGCGGTGTATTGGCGAGTATAAAGCTGTGCAGTTTGCGTATGGTTGTGTCGCCGATATCTTCCGGTTTCAGGTCTATGTGGGGCAGTACGTGCATGGCATTGTTCGCCTGCTGCCAGCCGCTGAAGCCCGAGAACACATTTACGCCGATATCCTTTTCTGTCTGCCATTTGGTGAACACGATCACTCCCGCGAACGCCGCCGCCTGGAACAGGCAGAATAAAAGAAGCTTTCTTTTGCTCTCTTTAAAATAAGCTGCAAACAGCGCAATGACGGTAATGAACGGATAGAACAGCGAAATGTACCGCACCTGTAACAGCAATAGTAAAAGAAAGGTTGACAGCAGAACCGCCCCCGTTTTTCTTCTTCCCATGATCCACAGCAGGCTGGCTATCCAAAGGTTATTGAGCGAAATAAAAAGCGAATCGCTTATAGCGAAGTTGCAGAGGTAAATACATACCGGCGCCAGCAGGAAGATAAAGAAGAATACCCGCCACATCCACCGGGCTCCCTGCCTAAAAAAAAAGCGCAGCGTCAGGTAAAGAAAAAGCGTGGAGAAAAAATACAGCCCCGTTTGCAGCAGCACCAGCACATCGGGATTGGGCGTAATAAGATGAGCCAGCGCCAAAAACCAGGAATAGCCCGGCGGCCTGAAGATGCCTATCTCCCCCGTCTGTGCCGCCCTCACGTAAGCGCCTGTATCCGCATAGTAGTTGGGAAAAGGATAAAGCCACAGCAGGAAGGCATAGGCCAGCACGCAAATCAGCGCCGTACCGTACAGCTCAAAACGTAAGTCCCGCGACAGCACAAAAGATCGGAAGGAATTCATGCCGTGCAAATAGACGAAATTTTGGTTGTTTCACGCAAAGAAGGGTTTAACCGCCAGGACGCCAGGACGCGAGGATATTTCACGCAGAGCTGCAAGCCGCAACCATTAAGGGCTTAGAGCGAACGGTTGACAGTCATCGGTCATCGGTTACCGGTTACCGGTCATCGGTTATCGGTCATCGGTTATCGGTCATCGGCCATCTGACCTCCCTACCTTTGCCCGATGGATTATTTCAAGAAGCTCGCCGACCTGCTGAAGACCGAAAAAGAAGAAGACCGGAGATCATACGAGCAGCTCACCGCCAACCTGCCCGTAGCCGAACGCCGTGCAGGCGGCATGACCTGGTTCCCCATAGCCATAAAAGATACTGAGCTGGGCCGCGGCGACTACCTCACCGTGGAGGTTGAACGCACCACGCACCACGACATCATCCACCTCTTCCGCTTCGGCATGTCCGCAGCGCTTTTCTCCAACCACGATGCAGCAAACGACCGTATCGAAGGAGTCATTTCGCACATCAGCGGCAACAAGCTAAAGATCAACCTCCGCACCGACGAGCTGCCCGAGTGGTCGAGGGATGGGAAGCTGGGCGTGGATGTGGTGTTTGACGAGAACAGCTACGCGGAAATGGAGAATGCGCTAAAGCAGGGAGCCGTGCTTGCAGACAAAAAAGAAGAAGGACAACTGGTGCATATACTCACCGGCGTAAAAAAACCTTCGTTCGACAAGCACGATATTCCCCCGCCGCCGCCTTCGCTGAACGCATCGCAGCAGGCAGCCGTGGAAAAGATACTTTCCGCAGGCGAGCTGGCCATCGTGCACGGCCCTCCCGGCACGGGCAAGACCACCACGCTGGTGCAGGCCATCAGGGCCATGATACGGCAGGAACGCAGGCAGGTACTTGTAACGGCGCCCAGCAACGCAGCGGTGGATCTCCTGAGCGAAAAGCTGTCCGACGAAGGGCTGAACGTTGTGCGTGTAGGCAACCCGGCCCGCGTATCGGAAAGGCAAATGTCGCTTACGCTGGACAGCAGGATGTCCGCACACAGCAGCATGAAAGAAATCAGGCGTTTGAAAAAGCAGGCCTCCGAGTACCGCGACATGGCGCAGAAGTACAAGCGTAATTTCGGGAAGGAAGAAAGGGAGCAGCGCAAGGCCCTCTATACCGAAGCCCGCAACATAAACAAAGAGGTGGAGCGGCTGGAGCAATACATCACCGGGGACGTACTTTCAAAAGCGGACGTTATCACGTCAACCCTTGTAGGCGCCAACCACTACAGCGTAAGGCATCTCAAATACCACACGGTTGTAATTGACGAAGCAGGGCAGGCGCTGGAGCCCGCCTGCTGGATACCCATACTCAAAGCCCGGAAGTTGGTCATGGCCGGCGACCACTGCCAGCTTCCGCCCACCATCAAATCTGCCGAAGCGGCAAAGGGAGGACTAAGCAGAACGCTGATGGAAAAATGCGTATCCCTTCACCCCGAAGCCGTTACACTGCTGGAAGAGCAATACCGCATGCACGACGACATCATGGGCTACTCGTCACAGGTATTTTACAAAGACCGCCTCAGGGCACATCCTTCCGTAAGCCGTCACCTGCTCTTCCCCGGCGACCAGCCGCTGCTCTTTATAGACACTGCGGGCTGCGGCTTCGAGGAGAAGTGGGAAGGCGTCAGCATCAGCAATCCCGAAGAAGCATCCTTCCTGCTGAAGCAGCTCGCCGCCTTTATAAACCGCCTGAAGGAGTTTTATAAGATGGATGAATTCCCTTCCGCAGCCGTCATCTCCCCCTACAAGCGCCAGGTGGAATTGCTGAAAGACCTGGCCCTTTCGGTGAAAGAGTTGCAGGAAGCCGGAGCCTCCGTTGCCATCAACACCATCGACAGCTTCCAGGGACAGGAACGCGACATGGTCTATATCAGCATGACCCGCAGCAATGCAGAAAGCAACATCGGTTTCCTCTCCGACATCCGCCGCATGAACGTAGCCATGACCCGTGCCCGCAAGAAACTGGTCATCACCGGCGACAGCGCCACGCTCTCCCAGCTTCCCTTCTACGCCGATTTCATCACTTACGCCCAGGAACGGAACGGGTATGTGAGTGCGTGGGAGTTGGGTGGTGAATGGTGAATGTCGTGAATCGTGAATCGTCAATCGTGAATGGGTTTAGGGAGAGCTGTTAGCCGATAGCTGTTGGCTGTTAGCAGTGTAGGGACAACGACAGAGCTTCTGCGCCAATCAGTATTTATGAGTAGCTGTCTATAGGCCGAACGTGCACAAGCCAACAGCTATCAGCCAATAGCCAACAGCTTCTACTCGCATCTCACAGCTAAAAACTCGCAGCTACTTAACCAACTGCCTTTCTTCAATCCTGCCATACAATTCCTTCACATACGGCTGGTAGTTGATGAAAGTGTCCGGTTTTACGATGTAGTCCGAGGCGCCGCGGTCGAGGCATTTTTTGATGATGGAGGGCGTGGAGGAAGTGGAGGTGATGATAACGGGTATATGGGAGTAAGACGGGGTGGTTCTGATGGCGTCGATGATGTCGTAGCCGTTCTTGCCGGGCATGTTCAGGTCGGACAGGATGATGTCTGGCAGGGTGGAGGGATTGGCTCCCATCCATTCAAGCAGGGCGTCGCCGTTCTTTACCTGTGCGAGAATCTCGAAAAGGCCGGTAGCGTCAAATCCTTCCTTCATGAATATCTGCTCGTCCTCTTCGTTTTCAACGATGATGATCTTATATGTTTTCATTCTGTCGGTCTTTAAACGGTCAGGTTCTTAGGCTTTTCCTCGTTGATGGTAAAGTAAAAGGTGGTGCCTTTGCCGGGCTCCGATTCGGGCCATATCCTTCCGCGGTGGCGGTCCACGATCTTCTTGCAGATGGCCAGCCCTATGCCGGTGCCGGGGTAATCCTTCCGGGTATTCAGTCTCCTGAATATTTCAAATACTTTATTCAGGTCGCCTTCGCCGATGCCGATGCCGTTGTCCGTTACCGCAAATTTCACGTAGCCGTTCTCCTTGAAGCACCTGATCCTGATCTGCGGGTTTTCCGAGTCGGTGAACTTGACGGCGTTGCTCAGCAGGTTCTGCATCAACTGCACCAACTGCACGGGATCGCCGTAAAGGGTATCCACCTCGTTCTCGATGATGATCTGCGCCCTGCTCGTATCTACCGTAGTCTTCAGGTTCTGAAGAGCCTGGTTGAACAGCTCGTTCACGCTTACCTTCTGCTCTATCAGATCGCTCTTGCCAAGTTGGGAGTAGTGCAGCAGGTTATGTATCAGTTCCTTCATGCGGTTGGCGGCATTGATGGATTTCCCGATATAGGTCTTGAGTTCTTCGGTCGCACCTGTATCAAGCTTCAGGTCGATCAACTGAAGGAAGCTTTTGATGGTCCTGATAGGCTCCTGCAGGTCGTGCGAAACAATGGAAGTGAACTGCTCCAGCTCCTGGTTGGCGTAGGAAAGCTCGTGGTTGGTAATTCTCAGTTCCTCGGTCAGTTGGCGGTAGCGGTCGTAGCTGTCGCGGAGGGCTCTCTCGGCTTCCTTTCTTTCGGTAAGGTCACGGGTAACCTTGG
>DASWNB010000144.1:0-4226 GCA_036399455.1 Flavisolibacter sp.
GCTACCTGCCCGGTGATGGTGGCCCCGGCTATGGACGAGGACATGTGGCATCACCCGGCTACCCGCGAAAACCTGGAAAAGATCCGGCAGCATGGCTGTTCGGTGATTCCCGTAGGGCATGGCGAACTGGCGAGCGGGCTGGTGGGAGAAGGCAGGATGGCGGAACCGGAAGAATTGGTGCAGCACCTGGAGCAGTATTTTTCCAGATCGGGACAGTTGAAGGGAAAAAAAGCCCTTGTGACGGCCGGGCCTACATACGAAGCTATTGACCCGGTACGTTTTATCAGCAACCATTCTTCCGGCAAGATGGGCTATGCCCTTGCGGAGGAGCTTTCCGGAAGGGGAGCGGAAGTAACCCTGGTTTCGGGGCCGGTGCCGGGAAAGCACAGCCTGAACGGCATCCACCTGGTACAGGTAAAAACCGCCGACGAAATGTACCGGGCCTGCATGGAAGCATCGGATTACGATATAGCCATCATGGCTGCGGCCGTGGCTGATTATACTCCGGTAGAAGTAGCGGACCAGAAGATCAAAAAAAAGGAAGAGGAATTCACGCTTCGCCTGAAAAAAACCGGGGACATACTTAAAACCCTGGGCGGACAAAAGAAGAATGGACAGGTCCTGGTAGGCTTTGCCTTGGAAACCACCGATGAAAAGGAGAACGCCCTTAAAAAGCTGTCGGGCAAGAACGCGGACATCATTGTCCTGAACTCCCTGAACGACAAAGGGGCCGGCTTTGGAGGCGATACCAATAAGGTGACTCTTTATTTTAAAAGAGGGGGGGAGAAAGAGATAGGGCTGAAGCCGAAGACCGAAGTGGCCCGTGATATTGTTGATTCAATAACCGAATTATTATGATGCGCACCGTTATATGTTTTGTACTGGCTGTCTTTCTTTGCCGCCCATCGGGTGCGCAGGAACTGCAGGCCAGGATCAGCGTGATGGCTGGGAAAGTGAGCACGCAGGAAAACAGGAAAGCCCTGCAGACCCTGCAAACCGGGCTCAACAACTTCCTGAACAGCCGTAAATGGTCAAATGATATTTACCAGTCGCAGGAAAAGATCAAATGCAACTTCCTGCTGACTATTGAAGAAGAGCTGAGCAAGAACGTATACAGGGCCACGCTGACCGTGCAGGCCGCCCGTCCTGTATACAATACCTCCTACGAGTCGCCTATTGTCAACTTCCAGGATGTTGATGTGGTGTTCCGCTACGTGGAGTTCCAGCCTATTGAATTCAACGAGAACCGCATACAGGGCAATGACCCGCTGGCCGCCAACCTGATGGCCATACTTGCTTACTATTCCAATATCATTTTGGGACTGGATTACGATTCTTTCAGCCCCCGCGCCGGCGATGCTTTTTTTCAAAAGGCCCAATTCATTGTAAACAATGCTCCCGAATCGGGCGAGATCAAAGGATGGAAACCTTTTGACGGGGCAGGCAACCGCAACCGTTTTCGCCTGGTGGAAGGTCTTACCGACAGCCGCTTTACCCTCGTGCACGATGCGCTTTACTCATACTACCGCAGCGGGTTGGACCAGTTTTACCAAAACGAGGCCGAAGGCCGCAACGGCATACTTAATGCGCTGAGTTATCTGAATACCATTGAAGGCGAAAATCCCGGCGCCATGATCCTGCCTTTCTTCTTCCAGGGGAAAAGCACGGAACTGGTAAAGGTCTTCAGCAAGGCCGACAGCGACACCAGAACCCGGGCCCGCGACCTGCTGGTGAAGCTTGACCTCACCAATGCAAGCGCTTATAAAGAGTTGAAATGATAGCACGATTTGCAACTTTTCTCCTTATTTTTTTGCTTCTCTCCTGTTCGGGTGATGAGATTCCCGAAGACGTGCTGGACAGGGGTAAGATGGAGGATGTTATGTGGGATATGCTTCGGGCCGATGAAATGCTTTCCGTTTACTCCGAAAGAGGCGCTACCTTCCCCGGCATCAGCCAGAACACGGACCTGTATGACAAGGTATTCCGCATGCACGGCATCGATAAAAAACACTTCCACCGCAGCCTTGAATTCTATCAATCTAATCCCGACATTTTCCAGGAAGTTCTGGATTCGCTCAAGACAAGATCGGATTCGGCGGTAGCCACTCCTCCGCCTCCCCGGCAGGGAAAGCCGGCGCTGATAGATACCTTGCAATAAATAACCTTCTATTCCTATTTTTGGGCCTGCTAATAAACTTATATGAATAAAGTGTTCAGCAGCGCTGCGGATGCATTGCACGACATAGGGGATGGCGCTACTATCATGCTGGGAGGCTTCGGACTTTGCGGCATTCCCGAGAACAGCATCAATGCGCTTGTACAGAAAGGAATCAAGGATCTCGTCTGCATCTCGAATAATGCGGGGGTCGACGAGTTTGGATTGGGGCTGCTGCTGAAAACCCGGCAGATCAGAAAGATGATGAGCTCTTATGTAGGGGAGAATGCAGAATTCGAGCGGCAGTTGCTGAGCGGCGAGCTGGAGGTGGACCTTATCCCCCAGGGTACGCTGGCCACCCGCATCCAGATGGCGGGTATGGGCATACCGGCTTTTTTCACTCCCGCCGGCTACGGCACCGAGATAGCCGATGGAAAGGAAGTAAGGGAATTTAACGGCAAGATGTACCTGATGGAAACGGCTCTTCATGCGGATTTTGCCATAGTAAAGGCGTGGAAAGGCGACCGGTACGGCAACCTCGTTTTCCGGAAAACCACCCGCAACTTTTCCACTTCAATGGCCAAGGCAGGCAGCATCACCATTGCCGAGGTGGAGGAACTCGTAGAGCCGGGCGAACTGGACCCGGACGCCATTCACGTAGCCTCGGTTTATGTGCACCGCATCTTCCAGGGAAGTGATTATGAAAAACGCATTGAACGCAGAACCGTCAGGCTGCAGTCAGATAACCGATAAGCGACCCCTAACGACCCATAGGAAACGGACAGTGAGCCGGAACAAGAAACTACAAACAAAAACAAGAACCCTCATGGCTCTGGATAAATTTGGCATTGCCAGGCGAATAGCGCAGGAACTCGAAGACGGAATGTATGTAAACCTCGGGATAGGCATACCCACGCTAGTGGCCAACTATATTCCCCCCGGCATGTTTATCATGCTTCAAAGCGAGAACGGCATGCTGGGCATGGGCCCTTACCCCACGGATGAAGAAATTGACCCTGACCAGATCAATGCAGGTAAAGAGACTGTTACCATACTTCCCGGCGGCGCCTTTTTCGACAGTGCGGAAAGCTTTGGTATGATCAGGGCCGGAAAAATAAACCTGACGGTGCTGGGTGCCATGGAAGTAAGCGATAGGGGCGATATAGCCAACTGGAAGATACCCGGGAAGATGGTGAAGGGAATGGGTGGAGCCATGGACCTGGTTGCCAGCGCCCGAAATATCATCGTGGCCATGATGCATACCAATCCTAAAGGAGAGTCAAAGCTGCTGCCCGAGTGCACCTTGCCCCTCACCGGTGTTCGTTGCGTAAAAAAGATTGTTACAGATTTGGCTGTGCTTGATGTCACGGAGGATGGTTTCCGCCTGGTGGAGCGTGCTCCCGGAGTTTCTGTGGACGAGATCAAGGCCAAGACGGCCGGCAGGCTGATTGTTGAGGGCGATATTCCTGAGGTCCGGATATAAGGTTAGGCGCAGAGCGGTATTTCCACCATCAGCACGCATCCTTCTCCAGGGGCGCTCTCCAGGTCAAACCTGCCGCCAAGGGCCTCTGCCCTGTTCTTCATATTGGTAATACCAATGCCGTTCTTTTTCTGGTGGGGGTCGAAGCCCACTCCATTGTCCTGTATCTTCAATGCAATGTTCTCCAGGGTCCCAACCAGGAAAAGCTCCACCTGCGACGCATAGGAATACCTGAGTATATTAGTTAACTGTTCCTGTGCAATGCGGTAGATGGCTGTCTGTATATTCTCCGTCAGCTTATCCTGCTTTATTCCGAACGTATAAAGACGCACATTGATCTTGGCGGTGGCCTTAATGGAGTGGAGCAGGTCGCGGATAAGCTCTTTCAGGCTGATCTCATCGATAAAGGGAGGGGAAAGCTGCTTGGATATCCTCCGCAGTTCGCTGATGCAATAATTGATCTGTTCCAGTGATTTGCCCAGCATTTCCTTGTTTGGCGATTCATCCACCAGGCAGATTTCGTTGTACAGTTTTACAGTGGTAAGCACCTGGTTCACGTTGTCGTGCAGTTCCCTGCCCAGCATATGTCTT